>NZ_JYNS01000004.1 GCF_000934725.1 Methyloterricola oryzae | reverse complement strand
ACTTCCGCGGATTCAGCGGCACCCTGGCGGCGGGCGTGCTCAAGCCGGGCGATACGGTGATGGCGTTGCCCTCGCGCAAGACCAGCCGGGTCAAGGCCATCGTCACCCAGGACGGCGATCTGGAAGAGGCGTTTCCACCCCAGGCCATCACCGTCACCCTGGAGGACGAGATCGACGTCAGCCGCGGCGACATGCTGGTGACTCCCGAGGATGAACCCACGGTGGCGAGCCGCTTCATGGCGCATGTGGTGTGGATGGCGGAGGCGGCGCTGTCGCCGGGCCGGCAGTACTACATCAAGCAGACCACCAAGACGGTGTCCGGTTCGGTGGCGCGCATCGCCCATCGCATCGACGTGAACACCCTGGAGCACCATCCGGCCCAGCAACTGAAACTGAACGAGATCGGCTTGTGCGAGGTGGCCCTGAGCGCGCCCATCGCCTTCGATCCTTACGCGCTATGCAAAGGGACGGGGTCTTTCATCGTCATCGACCGCCTGACCCACGTGACCGTGGGTGCCGGCATGATCGTGGGCGCCGCCGAAGATCCCCACGAAGTGCGTAAGGTGACGCCCGCGGAAAGGGCGGCGCGCTTCGCGCAGAATCCGGCCGTCATCTGGCTGACCGGGACCGGAGCCGAGGAGGCGGCCTATCGCCTGGAGCGCAGGCTGTTCGATCTCGGGCACGCCTCCGTGGTGCTGGAGGATCTTGGGGTCGAGGCATCGGGAGACCTCGCGCAGCACTTCAACCACGCGGGCCTTATCTGCCTCTGTCCCTTGGCCCAGGGCGAGGCGCCGGAAGGGGCCTGGCACGTGGCGATCGCCGCCCAGACCTTCGATCCGGACAATGCTCTGGATCTGCTGCGGGAGAAGGGTATCCTCCTGTAATCGCGGCGGCACTCAGTCGCTGGGGCGGTCATTCCAATAGCGCCCGTGGCTGAGCCGGTAACCGGAGGGCGTTTGCAGACCATGGGCGGGATCAATCTCGACCGAAAGGGCGCCTAGCTCGGCGGTATTGAAAACGGCGGCCCCTGCCTGACGGTAACGCTCGACCACCGATTTGGCAGGAAGGCCGTAAGGGTTGAGATAGCCCGCCGAGATGAGGGCACAGTGCGGCCTGACTGCATCCACGAAAGCCAGAGTGGACGATGTCCGGCTGCCATGGTGCGGGGCTATCAGCACGTCGCAGCGCAGCGCCTTTCCGTACTGGTTCACCAATCTGGCCTCGGCGGCGCGTTCAATGTCGCCGGTCAGCAGGACGCAGCCACCGGGGACGGTGACCTTGAGCACACAGGACTGATCGTTGCCATTGCCGGCTTCGCCGAAGGGCGAGAGCATTTCGAAGCGCGCCCCGTCCCACTCCCACTTCTGTCCCGCGTGGCAGAGCCCGGCACCCGGCAGTCGGTCGGGCACGCTGCTCAGGGAAAGAGCCACCGCCATCCGTTCCAGCAGACTCTGAGCGCCTCCGATGTGATCGTTGTCGCCGTGGCTCACCACAAGGGCGTCCACCTGCCGGATATCCCGGCTCAGCAGAAAGGCTTCGAGGACGGCGCTGCCGATATCGAAGCCCGGGCCGAAGCGGGCGCCGGTATCGAATACCAGGGTATGGGCCTGGGTCTGTACGACCGCCGAGAGACCCTGGCCCACGTCCAGCAGGGTCAGCCGCAGCCCGGATGGTGGAACCGGCTTTGGCAATACCGATACCGCAGGCGCCAGCAGCAGGACGCCCAGCCAGCGGCCGGGAATACCGCGCGGAGCCAGGAGCAGCAGGATGCCGGGCACAGCGAAAATCAGGCTCCATCCGGGTGGCGGCGCATGCCGCCACTGGATGCCGGGCAAGTCGGAGAACCATTCCAGAATCAGCCACACCCCCTGTATCAGGTAGGCTGCTCCGCTCAGCAGTAAACTGCCGGTGGGTTCGTCGATCAGCAGAACCAGGCTGCCCAGCAGACACCAGGGAATCGCCAGCATGCCCATGGTAGGAATGGCGATCAGGTTGGCCAGGGGCGAAATCAGGGACACCTGTTGAAAGAACAGCAGCAGCAAGGGAAACAGGCCGAGCGCGGTCACCCAGTTCATGCGTAGCAAGCCTTGCCAGAGTCCGGAAGCGCTGAGGCGCCCGGTCACGGCGAACAGAATCAGGCCGACGGCGGCGAAGGACAGCCAGAATCCCGGAGCCAGCACCGCCAGGGGATCGCAGGCGCTCACCGCCAGCAGGGCGAGGCATAAGGTGTGGGTGGGCCTCAGATTCCGCCGGACGATGATGCCGCCCATGACCACGGCGACCATGATCAGGGCGCGCTGCGTGGGGATGGCGAAATCGGCGAGGGCCGTGTAGGCCAGTGCGGCGGCCGCTGCAATCGCCGCGGCCAGCGCCGGCGGTGGCCAGCACTTCAGGCCGAAGAAGGCGAGGACGCGCAAAGCCAGGAAAAACGTGAGGCCGGCGATCAGTCCGATGTGGGAGCCGGATATGGCCACCAGATGGGCCGTACCGGTGCGGCGCAGCACCTCCCACTGGTCCTGGCTGATGCCGCCTTCCTCGCCCATGGCCAGTGCCGCGACGATGCCGCGCATCGGTCTGCCGTCCAGGACGGCGAGAATGCGGTCATAAAGCCGCTGGCGCAAGCTGCCAACGCTGATAGAACTGGCTGGCGCCAGGCGCGCGTTGACAGGATCCGGCCGCACATAACCGGTCGCGCCGACGCCGTGGGCGAACAGCCAGGCTTCATAATCGAAACCGCCAGGATTGAAAAAGCCATGGGGACGCTTGAGCCGAACCCGCAACCGCCAGCGCTCCCCGGCTTTCAGGGTGGGGTACTCGCGGTACCAGCCAAGGCGGACGCGAACTGGAACCTGCAAGGCCGCGGAATGGTCCGAGAGGTAGAAATCGAAACGGATGCCGTCATCCAGCGTCTGCGGAAGACTGGCCACCGTCCCTTCGAGCGTCAGGTCCTGCCGCTCCTGTGCCGTAGCCAGCTTCTCGTCCATGCGTGCCGCCGCGAAGATCAGCGCCCAGGCCAGACCAAGCAGAAAAAGGGCTGGCAGCAACAGGCGGCGGCCCATAAACAGGACTGACGCGAAAACCGCGAGGGCGGGCGCTACCCAGGCCGGAGGGAGTTCCGGCAGTTGCTGGGCGGCCAGAATCCCGGCGACGGCACTGAGCATGGCGGGACTGGACGAAGCGCGCGCGCGGGCGAAATTTTCGTTCAACATCCTTATTCCTGCCGTAGAATAACGGCGCCCCGAACTTACAATAAGAAACGACGAGCTGAAGACCCGTTATGCCAAAGAAATTCCTCCAGCGCTACCTGCCCCATCCGGGAAAAATTCGAGAGATCAAGAGTCTGGAATTCCTGGGTGACAAACTGCACGCCCCCAATCTGTGGCATTTGAACCGGCGTTCGGTGTCGCTGGCTTTCGCTGTCGGCCTTTGGGCCATGTATACGCCGCCGCTGCCCTGGCAGATGATCATCGCGGCGGTCCTCGCGATTTACTTTAATGCCAATCTGCCCATCTCGGTCGCCTTGGTGTGGATCACCAACCCGCTGACCTGGGTGCCGCTTTATTATTTTGCCTACAAGGTGGGGTCGCTAGCGCTGGGGCAGGGCTCATTCGACTTTAGCGAATTTTCGCAGCTGTTTTCCATCGAAACCGCCTGGCAGTTGGGGGCGCCGCTGCTGCTCGGGTGTTTTATCCTGATGAACGTGGGGGCGGTGCTGGGTTACGGCGTGACGCAGTTCCTGTGGCGACGCTCGGTGCTGCACAAACTTGCGCTGCGCCGCTTCCGCAGTCAGCCCATCAACTCGGCCGTGCTGGCTAGCGAAACCTGTGCCACCTACAAGCGGCTGCTCAAGCATCACTATGGCGAGTAGCCGGCCCGGTTGGCGGCCGCGCTCAGCTCAGGCGGCCATCCTCCATATGCAGGAGCCGGTCCATTTTTCCGGCCAGGTGCGGGTCGTGAGTGACCACCAGGAAGCTCACCCCGAATTCCTGATTTAGCTCCAGCATCAGTTCGTAGACCTGCTCCGCCGTCTTGCTGTCCAGATTGCCGGTGGGTTCGTCCGCCAGCACGCAGCGCGGCTGGGTGACCAGAGCCCGCGCCACCGCGGCGCGCTGGCGCTCGCCGCCGGACAACTCACCCGGCTTGTGTTCCAGTCGCTTGCCCAGTCCAACCCGTTGCAGCAGGGCGGCAGCCCGGTCCTTGGCCGCCGTGATCTCGCTGCCGCCGATCAGGAGCGGCATGGCGACATTTTCCAGCAGCGTAAACTCGCCCAACAGATGATGGAACTGGTAAACGAAGCCCAGGGAGCGATTGCGCAGCCGCGCCAGCTTGCTCTCCCCGAGCTTGCCGACGGCGATGCCGTCCATGATGACCTCGCCCTGGCTCGGGCTTTCCAGGGCGCCCAGCAGATGCAGCAGTGTGCTCTTGCCGGAACCGGATGCGCCCATGATGGCGATGCGCTCGCCCTTGTCGATGGACAGGTCGATGTTGCGCAGGACTTCCACCTTCAGCCCGCCCTGATCGAAGGTTTTGCACAGATTGCGGCATTCCAGCACGGGCTTATTCATAGCGCAGTTCCTCTGCCGGCTTGATGCGTGACGCCTGCCAGGCTGGGTAGACGGTGGCCAGCAGGGACAACAGGAAGGCCATGCCGGTGATCTGGTAGACGTCGCTCCAGATCAGCTTGGAGGGCAGTTCGCTGATGTAGTAGACGTCTGCGGAGAGGAACTGCACGCCGAACAGCCGCTCGATCGCCGGCACGATGGTCTCCACGTTCCAAGCCAGCAGCACGCCTCCGATACCCCCCAGGAGGGTGCCGAACAGGCCGATCACGGTGCCCAGCACCATGAAAACCCCCATCACACTCATGGGTGTCATGCCCTGGGTACGCAGGATGGCGATGTCGGCGCGCTTGTCCGTGACAACCATCACCAGGGTCGATACGATGTTGAAGGCGGCCACGGCGACGATCAACAGCAGGATGATGAACATCACGCGCTTCTCGGTCTGGATGGCGCGGAAGAAATTGGCGTGGGCCTGGGTCCAGTCGGACATCTGGTAGATGCCCGGAAGCTTGTGTCCCAGATCCTGCATGATGCGGCGGGCGAAGAACAGATCGTCCAGCTTGAGGCGCACGCCGGACACGCTGCCCTCCTCCAGGCGGAAAAGCTTGGCGGCATCTTCCAACTGGATCAGGGCCAGATTGCGGTCGTATTCGTACATGCCCACCTGGAACACGCCCACCACGGTGAAGCGTTTCAGCCGGGGCAGGATGCCGGCGGGGGTGGCGGTGACCTGCGGGGTGATGACCGTGACCTTCTCGCCCGGAACCACACCGAGGTAGTTGGCCAGTTCCGCGCCGAGGATGATGCCGAATTCGCCGGGCTTCAAATCCCCCAGGCGTCCTTCCGGTAGGTGCTTGGCGACCTCGGACACGCGCGGCTCATAGTCCGGCAGGATACCGCGCAGCATGACGCCGCTGACGCGCCGGTCGGAATTGAGCATGGCCTGGCCTTCCACGTAAGGCGCCCAGCCCAGTACATGGCTGTCGTCCTTTAGGACCGGCTCAAGCGCGCGCCAGTTCTGCAACTGGCCGTCGACTCCGGAAACCGAGGCATGGGAGGTCATGCCGAGGATACGTTCGCGAAGTTCCGCCTCGAAGCCGTTCATCACCGAGAGCACGGCGATGAGCGCCGTGACGCCTAAAGCGATGCCGAGCACGGAGGTGAGGGTGATGAAGGAAATGAAGCGCGTGCGCCGTTTGGCCCGCGTATAGCGCAGGCCGATGTAGACGATGAGGGGTTTGAACATGGGGTCCGGCTGATACTGGGCGGCTATCCGTCGCGCCCGAACGTGGTCCAGTCCTTAAGCAGATTCAGCCGGCTTCTCCCTTGCCAGCGCATACGGGGCATAGCCCGTAGAGGCACAGGGAGTGGTCGGTGAGCTGGAAATTCAAGCTCAGGGCGACCTGCTTCTGGCGCTTTTCGATGGTTTCGTCGCGGAATTCTTCGACACGGCCGCATTTGATGCAGACGATATGGTCGTGGTGATCGCCCTTCTCCAGTTCGAACACCGAGTTGCCGCCTTCGAAGTGGTGGCGCTTGACCAAGCCGGCCGCCTCGAACTGTGTGAGGACTCGGTAGACGGTTGCCAGGCCGATTTCCGCGCCGTCGTGAATCAGCGTCTTGTAAACGTCCTCCGCGGACAGATGACGGTCCGCGGGGCCGCGGCTTTCCAACATCTGCAGGATCTTCACACGCGGGGACGTGACCTTGAGGCCGGCCTGCCGGATGTGCTCGTTTTCCTTCATTGCGTTTCGATTTTCCACGCTTACCTCACTGCCCGTGCCTATTGTGCCCGATTCGAGTATGATCTGGGGCGTTTAGCCACCACCATCATACCATGCGCAGGCACCGCCTTTTAATAGTTTACCTATGCACACTGCTTAGCGCCGGGTGTTCCTGGCAGGATTTCAAGCAGGTGGTGCCCTGGGTCTACACGCAGGATATCAACCAGGGCAACATCATTTCTCAGGAAATGGTGGACCAGCTCCGGCCCGGCATGAACAAGCGCCAGGTCACTTTCATCATGGGTACGCCCCTGCTCCATGACCCGTTCCACGACGAGCGCTGGGACTACATCTATTCCAACGAACCGGGCGGCGAGCCGCGCGTGCAGAAGCGCATCACCCTGGTGTTCAAGGACGATGAGCTGGCTGGATTGCAGGGCGATTTCCGACCGGGAAATCTGCCTTCTATCGAACCGAGCAAGGATGTCACGGTGAATATCCCCAAGATTGATCGCGAAAAAACCCTATGGGAGACCCTACGAGGCTGGTTCGGGGCCGATAGCTAGGAAACGAGGCGGAGGGAACTCCGGGGGCTTGTGCCGGTCTATCGGCTCACTGAAAATATTTTCCGACGTCTTTCAATTGGGACGTTTACCTAACGGAAACACGTATAGACTAATAAGCTACCTACCACGGCTGAGAGGGCCGAGTGATGTGCGGGAGTGTGCTTCACCGTCTTAATCGCGGATCGCGAATTTGCTTAGCTCTTGTGGGCGTAGCGGAAGCGGCACCATGACGGACACGGAGGGAGTCTTCGGAATCGTCGGCATCGGCGCCTCGGCGGGCGGTCTGGAGGCCTTGCAGAAAGTCATTTCGAGCCTCCAGGCCGAAAACCCTTTCTGTTACGTCGTCGCTCAACATCTATCCCCCACCCACACCAGCATGCTGCGGGACCTGCTGGCCCGTGGCACGCCACTGGCGGTCAGGGAATTGACCGACGGCGAGACGCCATCCCAGGGCACCATCCTGATAACCCCGCCCAACGCCGACGTGGAACTGCGTGAGGGCCGCCTGCGCCTTTTGCAACCGGAACACCCCATCGGCCCCAAGCCCAGCGTCGACCGTCTGTTTTTTTCCCTGGCGAAGGACGCTGGCGGCTCTGCGGTCGGCATCATCCTCTCAGGCACAGGGGGTGACGGGGCCAAGGGACTGGCAGCCATCAAAAAAGCCGGCGGCCTTACCATCGTGCAGGAGCCCCGTTCCGCCAAGTATTCCGGCATGCCCAACGCAGCCTTGCATTGGGCCACGGTGGATTACATCGTGCCAGCCGAGGAGATCGGGGGTGTCCTGGATTCCCACCTCAAGGGCGAAAGCTACCTGGTGGCGCGGGATGAGGAAGAGCATTTAGGCGAGGACTTACGCGGCATTGTGCAGATCGTACTGGAGCATGCCGGCATCGACTTGTCCGGCTATAAGCTCAGTACTCTGAACCGCCGCCTGCAGCGCCGTATCTCGAACCTTCGGCTTTCCGGTGTCGCTGCGTACGCCGCGTATCTGCGCGAGAATTTCGAAGAGGCGTCCATTCTTGCCCGGGAGATTCTGATCTCGGTGACCGGGTTCTTCCGCGACAGCGAAGCTTTCACGATGCTGGGGCGCGTGATTGGCGAGATGTTCGAGCAGTCCCTGGGGGAGGGGGGGGAAATTCGGGTGTGGAACCCGGGTTGCGCCACCGGGGAAGAGACCTACTCGCTGGCCATCATGATCGAGGAGGCCATGCGCGAGCAGAAGCGGCATCTGCGCTACAAGATCTTCGCCACCGACATCGATGCCCGAGCCATCTTCACGGCGCGTCAAGGCATCTACCCGGCTTCCTCCGCCAGCGGGCTGTCCTCGGAACTGCTCGAGAGCTATTTTGAAGTCCAGGGCGACCAGATCGCCGCCAAGAAGAGCCTGCGCAACACGATCGTATTTTCGGTGCACAACCTGGTGCAGGATCCGCCGTTTTCCCGCATCGACCTCATTAGCTGCCGTAATGTACTGATCTATTTCAATAATGCCATGCAAAAGCGGCTGCTCGGCATTTTCAATTATTCACTTGCCCCTACTGGCCTGCTGTTCCTGGGAAAGTCGGAGTCCATCGAACTGTACAAGGAGTTGTTTGTGCCCGTGAACAAGGATGCCCGGATCTTCCGCAAGCAGAGTCACTACCCCTTCGTGCGCCACTCGGCGGTGGAAGTCGACCGCACGGCGCGCCAACTGGAAGCGGCTGGGCCGCGCCGGCGGCTGCCGGAGCAGCCCATCAGCTCGAGGATCAGCCAACTGGTGGCCGACGTCTACGGCCCACCCGGACTGGCCATCAACGGCTTGGACGAGGTGGTCTATATCCTGGGCAATGTGACGCCGTACGTGGGCATGCGTTCCGGCCCTACCGGATTGAGCGTGTTTACCCTCATCAACGAGAAACTGCGCACGGAACTGCGCGCGCTGATCTTCAAGTGCCGGCGGGAGGGCGAGCCGGTATTCGGTGGACGCCGCAGCCTCAACTCGGTCGACGGGCCTCTCAGCTTCCGCCTGGCCGTCCGGCCACTGAGCTCCGATGGCAGCCGTGACCTTCCCAACGGACTCCTGATCGCGTTCGAACTCCAGTCTGGAGGCCGTGAGAAGCGCCGTAAAAGCGACACTGCCGAACTGGACGCGACCACTCATACCCGCGTGATCGAACTGGAGCAGGAATTGGCTTCGGCGCAGGAGCATCTGCGAACGGTCATCGAGGAACTGGAGACCTCCAATGAGGAACTCCAATCCATGACCGAGGAACTGCAGTCTTCCAACGAGGAACTGCAGGCCACCAACGAGGAACTACAGACCGCCAACGAGGAATTGCAATCCACCAATGAGGAACTGCTCACTGTCAACGATGAGTTGGAGGTGAAGTCCCACGAGTTGGAAAATGCCCTGGCCGATTTACAGAACATCCTGTACAGCACCGAATATCCTTTGGTCGTAGTGGATGCCAACCTGCGCGTGACCCGCTTCGTACCTGCGGTCGGTCAGATTCTGGACAAGGATTCCATCCATTCCGGAGACATCATTACCTCGCTACCCTGGCGGGTGGAATTGAAGGATCTGCGCGGAATCCTCAAGCATGTCATGGAGAGCAACGAGCCTTACGCCAACACGGTGCGTTGCGGCGATCGCTATTACCGCTTCATCGTCAAGCCTTACCGCGGGGATGACGGGCAGGTGCTCGGGGCCGTGCTCTGGTTTCCGGAGGTTACCGACCTCACCCTGGCCAACATGAACATACAGTCCGGCGAAATCCGCCTGCGCGCCATACTCGAATCCATGCTGGTGGGTGTCATCACCATCGACGTGCGCGGGACCGTTCAGGGTTTCAACCGCACCGCCGAGCAGATGTTCGGCTATACCAGCGGAGAGATCATCGGGCAGCGCGTCGAGGTCCTCATGCCCAAGGAGTATGCGCTTCCGCACCAGCAGCGCATCGACCATTACCTCAAGACCGGCCATAGGGGCGTGATCGGGAACATTCGCGAGCTCGAAGCAGTGCGCAAAGGCGGGGAGCAGTTTCCTATCGAGTTATCAGTCAGCGAGATGGAGGTCAATGGCCATAGGCTGTTCTGCGGTGTGGTGGCGGACATCACGCGGCGCAAGGAGGCGGAGCGCCGGTTGCAAGAGGAGCAGACGCGGGCGCTGGTCACCTTGGAGTCCATCAACGACGCCGTCATTACGGTGGATTCCCAACTGCGCGTGCAATACATGAATCCTCTGGCAGAGGAGTTGACCGGATGGTCCAACGGAGCGGCTGTCGGCATGGGGCTGTCGGAGGTGTTCCAGGTCTTCGACGAAAAAAACCGCCTCAGTTTCGACACCCGGATTCAGTCGGAGGTTCGCGTCGGCGGGCAAGTGCGGCTGCAGGACGGCATCATCCTCAAGCGCGCCGATGGCAGCGAGTTGTGCATCGAGTACAGCCAGGCGCCGCTTCTGGCCGAGCAGGGCGAGGTAACCGGGGCGGTCCTCTCATTCCACGACGTGACCAACAAGCGCATGCTGCTGCAACAGATGACCTGGCAGGCGCAGCATGATCCCCTGACCGGCCTGGTCAACCGCAACGAATTCGAGCGGCGGGTCGAGTATGCCCTGGCCAGCGCCAAGAGTTTCGGCCGTCAGCACGCCCTGCTGTACATGGACCTGGACCAGTTCAAGGTGGTCAACGATACCAGCGGCCATCACGCGGGGGACGAACTGCTGCGCCAACTGGCCGGCATCCTCGCGGCGGCCCTGCGCCACCGCGATACCCTCGCGCGCATGGGCGGCGACGAATTCGCCGTGCTACTGGAAAACTGCAGTCTGAGTCAGGCGGAGCAGATCGCCGACAAGCTGCACGAGTTGGTGCAGGAATTCCGGTTCACCCACGATGACAAACTGTTCAAGATAGGCGTCAGCATCGGTGTCGTGTCGATCATCGACAGTTCGGAAACCCTGGCGGCGTTGCTCAGCAATGCGGATGCCGCCTGTTATGCGGCCAAGGAGACGGGCCGCAACCGCGTCGTGACCCATTCAGCCAACGACAAGGAGTTCGAGTTCAAGCGCAGTGAGATGCACTGGGTGGCGCGCATCGAGCAGGCCATCGACGAGAACCGCTTCAAGCTGTATTTCCAGCCCATCAAGTCGCTCAAGGAAGTGGAGTGCCAGCGCTGGGAAGTTCTGCTGCGCCTGGAAGACACGGAGGGCGGCCTGGTGCTGCCGGGTGCTTTCATCCCGGCGGCGGAACGTTTCGGGCATGTGCAGCGCCTGGACCGCTGGGTGCTGACGCGCATCATCGGTGAGTTGGCCAAACATGCCAGCTTGGGCAAGCCCATCGTCTCCATCAACCTGTCGGGCGGCAGCATCGTCAATCCCAAGTTCTGCGAATACGCGGTGTCCCTGGTGAAGAAAAACATCGACATCGCCGAGCAGCTTTGTTTCGAGGTGACTGAAACCACGGCCATCGCCAATTTCGCACTGGCTCAGGATTTCATGCGCTCCATGAAGCGCTTGGGCTGTCTCTTCGCCCTGGACGATTTCGGTTCCGGGATGAGTTCTTTCGGCTACCTGAAGAACCTGCCAGTGGACTATCTGAAGATCGACGGTGTATTCGTGAAGGACATACTGCACGATCCCATCGACTTGTTCATGGTGGAATCCATCAACCGCATCGGTCAGATCATGAACATCAAGACCATTGCCGAATTCGTCGAGAGTGAGGCCGTGACCGACAAATTGGTGCAGATCGGGGTGGATTACGCCCAGGGCTTCGCGCTGGGTAAACCCATCCCGCTGGAGGACTTTCTCAGCCAGGCCCGGTCGTGACAGCCCCTCGGCCAGTTCGTTGGCGGCTCACCCAGAGCTCGTGAAAAATCCTAGCGAGCGGCCCAAGGGCAAAGTAGCCCGGAGCACAGGAACCGCAGTGTGCATCGGGTACATGAGGATTGACAAAACACATCCTGTGTTTTGCATCTTCGATGCGCGCCGCGCCCAAATCGTCTCCCAGCTGATTTGTCCGAGCACCGCGCGACGCAGCAATCGGGCCGCGCAGTAGTTTTTTCACGACTTCGTCAGTGACGCCGTGACGAGTCAGCGGCCCGCTCCAGTGTCTCGCAGTGCAGCAGCGTCGTCAGGATTTGCGTGCGTTCGTCGAGACCCACGGCTTCGATGAGGGCCTGGCGCTCTGCCAGCTCTAAAGGCAAGACTCCGGTGAGCCAGTTCACCAGTTGCTGGGTACCCATGGCCGCTACGGCCTTCTGGTCGATCTGCAAGCCCTTGCGGGTGAAGTAATCGTTCAGCAGCGCAACCACAGCGTCTTTGCCCTCGGAACCTTTGGCCTCCTCATAGTCGCAGGCGAAACGCCGCCAGTCCACCAGGGCCCGCCGATAGCCGCGGGTGGTGGCGATCTCGTCGGTGACGTCGAAGCGGCAGATGCCGCTGAGGACGATCATCAGCCGGCCATCGCCTGTCTCATTGAAAAAGCTGATGCGACCGGCGGTGCCGGTGCGGCAGACGCCCTTGGGGTCGCGTCCGTCCGCCGCCGGGTCGGGCTGTATCATCCCGATCAGGCGCCCGGAGCCCAGGGCGTCGAACACCATGTTCAGATACCTGGGCTCGAAGATATTGAGAGGTAACTGGCATCCCGGCATCACCACTGCATTGGGCAACGGAAAGATCGGCAGGGAAGGGGGCAGTTTCTCGAAAGGGATTGAAAATGGGCCGCTCATGGACGTGCACTCGCCTCGATTGGAACGATTCAACCAAAGCGCCATTGGGTGCGCTTTCAAAGCTTTATGGGGACTTCGGGCCGCCGTTTCAAGGGGCGGCTCGGCGCATTCTCAATGGCGGCCGTAGCCTTCGATCTCCCGCAATAGCTGTTCACGGCTCAGATGGCCGGAGAGGCGGAATGGCAAGGCGGCCAAGCCGCCCAGCCACCGGGTCAACTGCACATGGCCTGCAACGGTATAGTCGATCTGGCCGTCCTGCTCCAGTTGGAGCAACTGCCTGGCCAGCGCCAGGGTCTTCGCGCTGGCCTCGACCTCCACCTCGGAGGTCTGCCGGGGCGCCAGTTCCAGCGCGCTTACGCTGCGTCCCTTGGCAACGGCTTTCCCGTTCAGTTCCAGATTCGCGTCGGCGCCCTCGATATGCAGCGATTCGTCGTTGGGATTGGTGATCTCAAGCCCGACGCTGAACACGGGGTTGAGCAGGTCGGCTCGCAGCAGCGCCAGGTGTGATAACTGAACCTCGGGGGGCTGCAGATGCTCCAGGCGTTCCCTCAGGTTCGAGCAGCCCGAGAGGGCTAGGGCAACTGTGCTCCACCAGAGCCAAGACCGGATTCGAGTGGGTGCCTTGGGGCCTGTCACCTGTGTGAACTTAGCCAGGCCAAGGCGGCCGCCAGCCTGGACTGTGCCCGGGCTTCGATGACTTGGTCGTGGGCCAACACAATACGCGTCACCTCCAAGGCGAGGAGTCGATCGGCCGAGCGTGTCAAGGCCTTTCGGTCCCGGACCAGAAGCTTCAGCGTGTGCGACATGGCCAAACGCCCATAAACCCCAAGCAGGCTTGCCAGCAAGCGGCTTGCCCACGGGTTTTCCGCACCGAAGCAGAACAGCAGATCCGTCAGGATGAGGGTGCCGGAGGCGGGGTGAAACCATACGGTTTCGTTAAGCGCCGGTAAACCCTCGATAAAGAATGCGGTGAGTTCCGAATCCCAGGGAGCCGGTTTGCCTGGCTCCAGTTCGGGATACCCGGAAAGTGCGGGGCGCTTTTTTCCCAAGCCCGGCGCCAGATAGCCTTGGGCGTCGGGAAATGCTTGCAGGAAGGACGCAAAAAACAGGTGGTGGCTTTTGTTTGGGGCGATGACATAACGGACCGTTCCGATCCGTTGGATTTCGGAAACCAGCGCCGCGGTGGGTGCGATGGGGGAGTGTACCCACAGTGACCCGTCGGCGAGCTTGACGCAGGTGGCCCGCGTTTTCACATGCACCGGCCCAAGGCGGACGGCCTGCCGTGCGTGCCAGATGCTGCCCGGTACCAGCGGCATCAAGGCTTCGGTGTCCACAGGGCTCGGTACCTTCAAAGTGGAGTCGCGTCCGGGAGCGGCCCTCCCGTGGGGCGGGCCGCTGTAGAGAAGGGCGACCGGCTACTTCTTGAAAGGCCAGAATGCGGATTTCCCACCGGCTTCCCGTTCCTCGTGAGTACCCTCGGTTTCAGCGGGAGCCGCCGCGGTCTCCGGCAGTTCCCCCAGCGGGTTTTCCGGGACCTCCTCGAAACTGGCCGGTTCATCGGATTTCGGAGTTTCGCCGGCGCGGACCTCGAATTCCACCTTCCAGCGCTCGCCGCTGGTGGTGGCGACCGCTTCCAGTTGCAAGGTGCCTACCTCGGTGACATGGGCCGCCAGGTGCACGGGCACCACTTCCCCCGCCTGGTGGGTTTCCGCCGGCAGGTTCATTTCGATCTCGTCCAGTTCCTCCA
This sequence comes from Methyloterricola oryzae, assembly GCF_000934725.1. Taxonomy (NCBI): domain Bacteria; kingdom Pseudomonadati; phylum Pseudomonadota; class Gammaproteobacteria; order Methylococcales; family Methylococcaceae; genus Methyloterricola; species Methyloterricola oryzae. Next base: position 245,535 of record NZ_JYNS01000004.1, on the reverse strand, counting down.
ATTCGCCCTCGGCCCAATAGTCCAGGCGGGTGCCGACGGGATCATCGCGGCGCACGTTGGATCCGAAGAAGCGGAAGCGAACCGGTTCGCCCACTACCAGCCCGAACTCATCGTGAGGCAGTTCCGCGCTGGTGCCTTCCTCCATGCCGAAGGGCGCGATGCACAAGGCTTCCAGGGGCGGAGGGAATCCCGGCACGGCGGGCACGGCGCTCTCCACGCCGACATAATAGGACGCCGCCGTGCCGCCGCGTATGCGCACACCTTTGCCCTTGCGCACATAGCCGTAGTAGGCCGCGCCGCGGGCCACCGCCAGGTCCAGATCGGCGCCGGCCAGGAGGCGCGCGGCGGGTGCATTGTCCGATGCGAGCCAGCGGTTCAGCACATCCAGCAGGCGCTGCCCCAGGCTCTCGGACTTGAACACGCCACCGTTCAGCAGCAGGGCGGTGGGATGGATGAAGCGGGCGCCCTCCTTGGGCGCGAACCCCTGCAGTTCGTCGGCGGCGCTCAACTGCTTGCCGAGGAAAGCCGCGAGATGGCAGGTGATGCGGGGATCCTTGGCGTAGGGCAGGCCCAGGGTGGTGAGACCCCCACGGGCCTGGACCGCCGGTCGCTCGGTGACCTCCAGGGTGGGGAAGAAACCTTCCACCAGGGTGCGCCCGACTTCGTCGCGGGTCAACGCCGTGCGCAAGGTGCCGCCGATCAGCGAGGATCCGCGGCTCGGCACCACCACCGGAATCTCCTCCATGGAGGCATCGGCCAGTAGGGTTTCCTTGGCATCGCGGCAGCCGTGGGTGAGGGCCTGCAACTGCCAGGGTTCCAGGCGCTTGCCCTCCTTTTCCAGCTTCATTTTCAGCACGTAGGCCAGGGCCAGGTCCATGTTGTCGCCGCCCAGCAGGATGTGGTCGCCGATGGCGATGCGGTTCAGCACCAGGTTGCCTGCGTCCTCGGTCACCGCGATCAGGGAGAGGTCGGTGGTGCCGCCGCCCACATCCACCACCAGGATGATGTCGCCGGGGTGCACCTGCTCGCGCCACTTGCCCTGGCTGGTCTGGATCCAACTGTAGAGGGCCGATTGCGGCTCCTCCAGCAGGGTGGCCTGCCGGAGGCCGACGGCATGGGCCGCCTCCACTGTGAGTTCGCGCGCAGCCGGATCGAAGGAGGCGGGAACGGTGATGATGAGATCCTGCTCGCTCAGCGGGTCGTCGGGGTAGCGCGCGTTCCAGGCGTCGCGCATATGCCGCAGATAATTGATGGAGGCCTGCAGCGGCGAGATCCGCGGCACCTCCTCCGGGGCCTGAACCGGCAGGATCGCGGCACGGCAGTCGACGCCGCTGTGGCACAGCCAGCTCTTGGCGCTGGCCACCAGGCGCAGGGGCGTCTTGCTGCCCAGTTGGCGGGCCAGGTCGCCGACAATGGCCTCTGGGCTGTCGTCCCAGGGCAGGGCGATGTCGCCGGCGGCCAGTTCCGCCTCGTGGGCCTGATACAGGAACGAGGGCAGCTGCGGCTTGTCGTTGACCGAGCCCGGACCGACCAGTTGCGGGATGGGCATCACCTCCAGGGGGGCTTTCTCGCCATCGCAGCGTTCCAGTTCCAGGTAGGACACCACGCTGTTGGTGGTGCCCAGGTCGATGCCTACGGAAAAACGGGGTGTCTCGCTCACAGTTCCACCTCCGCCGCTGCGACCACGCTGACGTCGTGCCCTTCGGTGATTTTGGGCAAGTGGGTCGCGGTTACCCGCCAGCCGCGGTGCACCAGGGTGCCGGTGAAGGGCGCTTCGCCAACCACGTTGCCCGTGACCCGGACCGCCTGGGCGTCAAAGCCCTTGGGCAAAGTGACGCGGTTGCCTTCGGCCTCTTTGCGCACACTGTCCAGTTCGAAATGCTGGCGCAGCACCTTGCTGCAGCCGTCATGCACCACGCGCGCCGCGGCGCCGATGTCCGCGTCGGAATAGCCGGTGATGCTTTCCTGCACGAAATCGATGAAGCGCGCTTCCTTCTGCAGCAGGCCCAGCAACTGCAGGGCGGCGTCCGGGGTCGCTTCCTTGACCACGACGGTCTCGGTTTTCACCACAGGAGCCGGCGCCGGTGGGGGCGGTGCGGGAGCGGGCTCCGGCTCGGCCATGGCCGGTGTCCATTCGGAAACCGTCGCCGCGGGTTTCGGGCGCCGCAACAAGGCGATGAAAGCCACGGTGATAAAGAGGATCTGCAGGAACAGCAGACCCACGACGGTGGCGGCTAAGCCCGCATGCACCGCGTCGAAGGTGGTGGGTATCAGGGATAGGTCGATTTGCATGGCATTCTCTTCGGCCGGCGAATCCAGCCTGTGTCAGGGTTTGTTGTTATTGTGGGCGGCCTTTTCCTGGGCTTCGCCCACGCGGGCCGCCTGCACGGACATCACGTAGCGCAGCACTTCCTGTGCGCCTTGGGACCGGTTCTTGCGCATGTAGCGCTGGCTGATGGAATCCGGCACGCCTTCCTTTTCGAAGGCATCTTTGATCCCGGACAGTTTGCTTTCACAGACTTTGAGGACGCCATCGGCAATGACCCGGCAATCCAAGGGATCGTTGACGTGGGTCAGGGTCTCCCGGTTGAGGCAGGACTGATAGTCCTTGACCGCGGCATTTGCCTTGGCGATGGTATCCGGGGACAGGGTCGAGGCATGCCACTGGCCATCGGTGGGGGCCTCCGTCTGTGCCTTGACCTCCGGCTTGGGATCGGTGGAGCAGGCGCTGAGGCCGAGCACGGCCATCAGGGCCAAAAGGTGCATCTTCATTGGGTCACTAGCTCCTGACTTTGCGCAGGACTTGCAAAGCTTCGGTTTGATGTTTTCGGACAGCAGGATTTCCGAGCCGGGCGGACTCGACGTTTGGTCGCTACGCTTTTTAGTTATACCGCATCAATATGATGCGTTTCCAGTTCCAGGCCTTGATCCCGATACAGCCGGAAGCGCAGCCGGCCTTGCTGGCGTAGGGTTTCGTCCTGGTCCACCACTTCCGCCAGTCGCGAGAAACGGTTCAGTTGGGGCAGGGACTGCGCGCCCAGATTGACGAGCAGATCGGAGAAGCCCTCGGGCGGGGCGCCATGGCCGATCGCCACGGGCGTGTCCGCCAGCTCCTCCGCGGTGCCTTCCGCCAAGGCATGCGGCACGAAGCTGCCCTGGCGGAAGGTCCACAACAGATCGTCCATGATCCGCGACTCGGAGGCCGAGCCGGTCTGCACGTAGACCTTGAGACCCAGGCGCCAGGCCTTTTCCGCCAGCTTGCAGGCGAACACCCGGCGCGCCTGGGGCTCGTGGGTGTTGAGGAGGTAGAAATCGACGCGGGTCATGCCGCCCGGTCGATCAGATACTGCGACAGCAAGGGCACGGGACGCCCGGTGGCGCCCTTGTCGGCCCCGGATTTCCAGGCCGTGCCGGCGATGTCCACATGGGCCCACTTGAAATCCTTAGCGAAGCGCGAGAGGAAACAGGCGGCGGTGATGGTGCCGCCGTCAGGGCCGCCGATGTTGGCGATATCGGCGAAATTGGACTTGAGCTGTTCCTGGTATTCGTCCCACAGGGGCAGTCTCCAGACCCGGTCCCAGGCCTTCTCGCCAGCGGAAGTCAGGGCAGCGCACAGGGCGTCGTCATTGGACAAAATCGCGCTGGGGTGCCGCCCCAGCGCAACGATGCAGGCGCCGGTGAGGGTGGCTACGTCGATCACCGCTACAGGGTCGTAGCGCTTGGCGTAGGTCAGGGTGTCGCAGAGGATCAGCCGGCCCTCGGCGTCGGTGTTGAGGATCTCGATGGTCAGGCCGGCCATGCTGGTGACGATGTCCCCCGGCTTGTTGGCATTGCCGTCCGGCAGGTTCTCCGAGGCCGGCACCAGGCCCACCACGTTAAGGGGCAGGCCCAGTTCGGCGACCACGCCCAGTGTGGCGATGACGCTGGCGCCGCCGCACATGTCGTATTTCATCTCGTCCATGTTGGCGGCGGGTTTGAGCGAGATGCCGCCGGCGTCGAAGGTCAGGCCCTTGCCCACCAGCACATAGGGTTTGGTCTTGGCCGGGGCTCCGTGGTATTCCAGCACGATCAGCTTGGCCGGCTGGCGGCTTCCGCGGGATACGGAGAGGAAGGAGCCCATGCCCAGTTCCTCCAGTTCGCTCTCGTCGAGGATCTTGGCCTTGAGCTTCTTGTGATGCTTGGCCAGCTTTTCCGCCTCTTCCGCCAGGTAGGTGGGGGTGCAGATATTGCCCGGCAGGTTGGCCAGGTCGCGTGCCAGGTTCATCCCGGAGGCGATGGCCTTGCCCTGGCTGATGCCCAGTTCGGTCTCGGCGCCTTGATCCGGAGATGCGGTCAGGAAGCAGACTTTGGCGAGCCGGGGCGGCTTGCCGTTATTGGGATCCTGCTTGAGCTGAGTGAAGCGGTAGAAGGCGCTTTCGAGAATCTCCACGATTTGTCGGGTTTTCCACGGCAGGCCATGGGAGCCGACTTCCGCTTCCGGCAGCGCCACATGGGCGCTCTTGGCGCCGCTCTCCTTGAGGGACTTGGCGGCGGCGGCCAGCGCCTTGCGGTAGTTGGCCGCGTCCAGTTCTTCCCGCTTCCCCAAGCCAACCAACAGGATGCGCTCGATCTTGCCTTCCGGCAGGTGGCTGATCAAAAGGGTCTGGCCGGGTTTGCCCTCCATGTCGTCGCGCTTGAGCAGGCGCGAAAGCAGCCCGCCCAGGGCTTCGTCCATGGCGGCCGTCGTGGGGCAGAGCTTGCGCTTGAGATACAGGCCCAGCACCAAGCAGTCGCTGCTCAGTTTTGCCGGGGAATCGCTTTTGATGGAGTACTCCATGATAAAATCCGTCACTTTATGAGATTGGGTCGGGCGTTTCTTGGGCACAGCTTATTATGAATTCCGCGCCATTTGAACCGTCATCCGCAGGGCGGTGGCGGCTTCTGCCGGTGCTCGACCGCATGGTGACGGCGGAGCTGGTCAGGACCATGCTGGCGGTGCTCGCCGTGTTAGTGACCATCATCGTCAGCCGCAAGTTCCTCAGCATCCTGGCCAAGGCCATCGAAGGGGAGGTCGCCGCCGAGACCTTGTTCACCCTGCTGAGCCTGAAGATGCTGACCGCCACGGTCATCCTGCTGCCGCCTTCCCTGTTCCTGGCGGTCCTGATGACCTTCGGCCGCATGTACCGCGACCATGAGATGACCATCCTGCAGTCCAGCGGGGTTGGCCTCGCGCGCCTCTACCGGGCCATTGCCTTTTACGTGCTGCCCCTGACCCTGCTGGCGGGCTACCTGGCGCTGGAGGTAATGCCCTGGGCCGAGCGTGAGGCCCAGCGTCTCATGCACAAGGACGAGCAGACCGCCGATGTGCGTGGCATCAAGCCCGGCCGTTTCAACGAGTTCAGCAAGGGCGATGTGGTGCTCTATGCGGAAGGCCTGTCCAAGGATGACCAGACCCTGAGCAATTTGTTCGTGCAAAGCCGGAGCGGAGAGCAGACCGCGGTGGTGGTGGCGGAGAACGGCTATGTGAAGGAGAACGAGCTGGGAGAGCACTTCGTGGTGCTGCGCTACGGGCGGCGCTATCAGGGCGTACCCGGACACAAGGACTATGTCATCAGCGAATTCGAGGACTATGCCGTCCGTATCGACGAGGGCGACAGTGAGGATGCCGCCCTCAAGCGCGAAGCCGCGCCCACCGAGGAGTTGTGGCATTCGCAGAGCCCCAAGGAATTGGCGGAACTGCAAAAGCGCCTGGCGGTACCCTGCGGCACGCTCCTTTTGGCGATCCTCGCCATCCCCCTCTCGCGGGTGGCCCCGCGCGGCGGCGTCTACGGCAATGTGATGACCGCGTTCTTGATCTACATGGTCTACGAGAACCTGCAGCGGGTGACCCAGGGCCTGCTCATGACCGGCAAGATTCCGGTGTGGCTCAGCTACTCGGCGGTGTACGCGCTGATGCTGACGGTGGTGCTGTTCTATCTGATCCGCGCCTACGGCCCCCGTTACCTCTGGCAGCAGTGGCGCGGCCGGGAGCCCGGGTTGTGAGGGTACTGAACCGATACATCATGAGCGAGGTGCTCAAGGGCGCCTTTGTCGCCTCGCTGGTGCTCATCAGCCTGCTGAATTTCTTCACTTTCACCGACGAACTGGGGGAGTTGGGGCAGGGCGACTATGGCTTCAAGCAGATCTTCGCCTATCTGGCCCTCTCCACGCCGCATGGCTTCTACGATCTGCTGCCTTCGGCGGCCTTGCTCGGCGCGCTTGTGACCCTGGGTGGCCTGGCCAACCACCGCGAGCTGATGGCCATGCAGGCGGCGGGCGCGTCCAAGTTCCAGATCGTCGCCGCCGTGGTGCGGGCCGGACTGGTGCTCGCGCTGATTTCGGCGGCGGTGGCGGAATATGTCTCGCCGCCCGCCGAGCGCGCGGCCCAGTTGCTCAAGACCACCGCCCTCAAGGAACAGGTGGCATCCCGCACCAAGTATGGTTTCTGGGTCCGCGACGGCAACGTCTACATCAACATCCGCCAGATCAAGGAGCAGGACCATCTGGGCGACATCAGCATCTACACCCTGGGCGAGAACCAGTTGCTGCAAAGCGCGACCCATGCCAAGCGAGCTCTCTACGATGGCGAGAAGTGGAAGCTGAAGAAGCTGCGCACCAGCCGATTCGCCGACGATGTGGTCACCTCGGAGGAGCGGGACGCCGCCGACTGGTCGTCCATCCTGGCGCCGGATCTGCTCAACGTGTTCGTGGTGCGTCCGGAAAACCTGTCGGGGGTAGAACTGGCGCGTTACATGGATTATCTGCAGGAGAACGGCCAGAAGTCGCTGATGGTGGACCTGGCCTTCTGGGAGCGTGTGGTCAACCCCTTCGTCACCCTGGTGATGCTGCTGGTGGCGGTGCCCTTCGTGCTGACCATCCGCCGGGAAACCAGTACCGGCCAGCGCATCGTCGTCGGCGTGACCTTCGGCCTGGGGTTCTATCTCTTCAACCGCATGTTCGGCCACCTGGGGCTGATCTATGAGCTTAACCCCATCATTGCCGCGTCGGCGCCCACCGCCCTGGTGTTCGTCGGAGCCGTTGCCGCCATCGCGCGCCTGCGCTGATTCCGCTTGCTTTGTGGGGTCTCAACAACTTGACTGACATAGCGTTTCTTAGTAGTGTGGGCGGCCATTTTCTTTCGAATCGGGTTAGTGACCGAAGGGCGTTCTCGGACGCCCCGATTCTTTTCTAGAGGGTAGAAATACGTGGAGCTCAGCGGCGGCGAAATCCTGGTTCAGTGCCTCAAGGACGAGGGTGTCGAGTACCTGTTCGGTTATCCGGGCGGCGCGGTACTGCACATTTATGACGCCATATTCAGGCAGGACGCCGTCAAGCACATCCTGGTCCGCCACGAGCAAGGCGCGACCCACGCCGCCGACGGCTATGCCCGCGCCACCGGCAAGCCCGGCGTGGTGCTGGTGACCTCAGGCCCCGGCGCCACCAATGCGGTCACCGGCATCGCCACCGCCTACATGGATTCCATCCCGCTGGTGGTCATCTCCGGCCAGGTGCCCCTGCCGGTGATCGGCAGCGACGCCTTCCAGGAGGCCGACATCGTCGGCATCACCCGTCCCTGCGTGAAGCACAACTTCCTGGTGAAGGACGTCACCAAGCTGGCGGAGACCATCAAGAAGGCCTTCTATATCGCCACCACCGGCCGCCCCGGTCCGGTTTTGGTCGACATACCGAAGAACCTCACCGATCCCAACATCAAGGTGCCTTACGAGTACCCGCGTTCGGTCAGCCTGCGTTCCTACAACCCTTCGGTGAAGGGTCACCGCTGGCAGATGAAGAAGGCCATCGACCTGCTGCTGAGCGCCCAGCGGCCGATGATTTACACCGGCGGCGGCGCCGTCCTGGGCAACGCCGCGGCGCAGCTCACCGAGATCACCCGCTGGCTCGGCTTCCCCATTACCAACACCCTGATGGGCCTGGGAGCCTATCCCGGCACCGACCCACAGTTCATCGGCATGCTGGGAATGCACGGCACCTACGAAGCCAACATGGCCATGCACGAGTGCGATGTGCTGTTCGCCGTAGGCGCGCGCTTCGATGACCGCGTGACCGGCAAGATCGCCGAGTTTTGCCCCACCGCCAAGATCGTCCACATCGACGTGGACCCGGCCTCCATCTCCAAGACCGTGCGCGTGGACGTGCCCATCGTGGGCGACGTGGCGTCCGTGCTGGAAGACATGCTGGAGATGCTCAAAGCTGGCGATCGCCGTCCCGACGACGCGGCACTGAGCCAGTGGTGGGACCGCATCGCGCGCTGGCGAGGCATCAACTGCCTGGCCTATGACCGCGGCGACAAAGTCATCAAGCCGCAATACGTGGTGGAGCAGCTCTGGGAATTGACCAAGGGCGACGCCTACATCACCTCCGACGTGGGCCAGCACCAGATGTGGGCCGCGCAGTATTACAAGTTCGACAAGCCCAGGCGCTGGATCAATTCCGGGGGCCTCGGCACCATGGGTTTCGGCATGCCGGCGGCCATCGGCGTCAAGCTGGCCTTCCCGGAGGCGGATGTGGCCTGCATCACCGGCGAGGCCAGCATCCAGATGTGCATCCAGGAACTGGCCACGGCCCTGCAGTACCGCACGCCCATCAAGATCGTCAACCTGAACAACGGCTACATGGGCATGGTGCGGCAGTGGCAGGAGTTCAGTTACGAGAGCCGCTACTCCCACTCCTACCTGGAGACCCTGCCGGATTTCGTCAAGCTGGCCGAAAGTTACGGGCATGTGGGCATGCGCATCGAAAAGCCGCAGGACGTGCGCCCCGCCCTGGAGGAAGCCTTCCGCCTGAAGGACCGCACGGTATTCCTGGATTTCCTGACCGACCCTACGGAGAACGTCTACCCCATGATCGAGGCGGGCAAAGCGCACCATGACATGCGCCTCGCGCCGGGCGTCAGCACGGACACGGAGCTGGCCTGAGCATGCGACACATCATCTCCATTCTGATCGAAAACGAAGCCGGCGCCCTGTCCCGCGTGGCGGGGCTGTTCTCGGCGCGCGGCTACAACATCGAGTCGCTCACCGTGGCGCCCACCGAGGACCCGACCCTGTCGCGCATGACCCTGGTGACCGTCGGCAGCGACGAGGTGATCGAGCAGATCACCAAGCAGCTCAACAAGCTCATCGACGTGGTCAAGCTCATCGATATCTCCGAGTCCTCGCACATCGAGCGCGAGCTGATGATGGTGAAGACGCGGGCGGTGAACGGCATGCGCGAGGAGATCAAGCGCCTGGCGGAGATTTTCCGCGCCAATATCATCGACGTGACGTCCTCCACCTATGTCATCGAAGTGACCGGTGAGAAGTCCAAACTGGATGCATTTCTTCAGGCCGTCGGCGAGGAATCCATCCTGGAGGTGGTGCGTTCCGGCACGACGGGCATCGTCCGCGGCGAAAAAGGCCTGGCTATCTGAACGGCTGCCAAGCCTCCCCATTGCAGATTGTAAATATCAAAGACAAGAGGAAGATCATGCAGGTTTATTACGACAAAGACGCCGACCTTTCCATCATCCAGGGCAAGAAGGTCGCCATCATCGGCTACGGCTCCCAGGGGCACGCCCACGCCCTGAACCTGAAGGAGTCCGGCGTCCAGGTCATCGTGGCGCTGCGCGCCGGCTCGGCTTCCGCCATCAAGGCCCAGAACGCGGGTCTGACGGTGCTGCCCATCGATGAGGCCGCCCGGCAGGCCGACGTGCTGATGGTGCTGGCGCCCGATGAGCACCAGGCGCGTTTGTACAGCGAAGTGATCGAGCCCAACATCAAGCAGGGCGCGGCCCTGGCTTTCGCCCACGGCTTCAACATCCATTTCGAGCAGATCGTGCCCCGCGCCGATCTGGACGTGATCATGATCGCGCCCAAGGGCCCGGGCCACCTGGTGCGTTCCACCTACAGCCAGGGCGGCGGCGTGCCTTCGCTGATCGCCGTGTACCAGAATGCCTCCGGCATGGCCAAGCAGATCGCCCTGTCCTACGCCTCGGCCAACGGCGGCGGCCGCGCCGGCGTCATCGAGACGTCCTTCAAGGAAGAGACCGAGACCGATCTGTTCGGCGAGCAGGCGGTGCTTTGCGGCGGGGCCACGGCCCTGGTGCAGGCGGGCTTCGAGACCCTGGTAGAGGCCGGTTATGCGCCGGAGATGGCCTATTTCGAGTGTTTGCATGAGCTGAAGCTGATCGTCGACCTCATGTACGAGGGCGGCATCGCCAACATGCGCTACTCCATTTCCAACACCGCCGAGTACGGTGACCTGACCCGCGGGCCGCGCGTGGTCACCGAGCAGACCAAACAGGAGATGAAGAAGATCCTGCGCGAGATCCAGACCGGCGAATTCGCCCGCGAATTCATCCTGGAGAACCAGGCCGGCGCGGCGACCCTGAAGGCCAAGCGCCGCCTGGGCCGCGAGCACCAGATCGAGGAAGTCGGCGCCAAGCTGCGCGACATGATGCCCTGGATCAAGGCCAACAAGATCGTGGACAAAACCAAGAACTAGGAGGACCTCGCCCCCGGCCGTGCGGGGCGCCGCCCGGCCGGGGGCGGCATCACCATGAGCGAACCGACTCCAGTCAGCAAGCGGCGGCGGGGCATTTACCTGCTGCCGAACCTGTTCACCACGGCGGCGCTGTTCGCCGGGTTTTATGCCATCACGGCGGCCATCAACGGACGCTACGAACTGGCTGCGGTAGCCATTTTCGTGGCCATGATCCTGGATGGCATGGACGGGCGCGTCGCGCGCCTGACCAACACCCAGAGCGAGTTCGGCGGCGAGTACGACAGCATGGCCGACCTCATCTCCTTCGGCGCCGCGCCGGCCCTGGTGTTCTACGTGTGGTCGCTCTCGGGCATGGGCAAGCTGGGTTGGGTGGCGGCCTTTGTCCACACCGCGGGAGCGGCGTTGCGACTGGCCCGCTTCAACACCCAGATCGGCACCGCCGACAAGCGCTATTTCCAGGGATTGCCCAGTCCATCGGCCGCCGCCATTCTGGCGGGCTTCGTGTGGTTTTGCGTGGATCACGGCATCGAAGGGCCGGACGTGGCTTATGTCGCCATCGGCCTGGCTACCGCCACCGGCCTGCTCATGGTGAGCAACTTCCGTTACTACAGCTTCAAGGACGTGGACCTGCGCGGGCGCATGCCCTTCGTCAAGGCCATCCTCATCATGCTGGCCTTCGCCCTGATCTTCACCAATCCGCCCTTGATGCTGTTCCTGTTGTTCTCGGTGTACGCGGTATCGGGTCCGGTGATGACGCTGCTGATGCTGCGCAAGCGGCGCAGCGAGCGCAAAGCCTGAGCACGCTTGGCAAGCAGCGCCTTGGGTTGTATAGTGAAGCTCGGTTTTGAGATTGCTCCCCTGATGCACATCGATCGAAACACAGCGAGCCTTTCCTTCCTTTCGCTTTCGGGCGAGGCGCTTGCTCGCGCGCTGTTCCTGCGACTGCTGCTGCCCCGCGCGGGCAGATAATCAGTCATCATCCAAGCAAACAGGTTTCCTTCGATTTTTCGCACAGTGCCGCGATAGGGCGCTGTGATCACCATTGGAGCTGATCCATGAGCGACAAACTCATCATCTTTGACACCACCCTCCGCGACGGGGAGCAAAGCCCCGGGGCATCCATGACCCGCGAGGAGAAGGTGCGCATCGCCAAGGCCTTGGAGCGCCTCAAGGTCGATGTGATCGAGGCGGGATTTCCCGCCGCCAGCATCGGCGACTTCGAGTCCGTGCAAGCCGTGGCCCGGGCCGTGAAAGGCTCGACCGTCTGCGGCCTGGCGCGCGCCCTGGACAAGGACATCGACCGCGCCGGGGAGGCCCTCAAGGACGCCGCCAGCGCGCGCATCCACACCTTCATCGCCACCTCGCCCATCCACATGCAGCGCAAGCTCAACATGCAGCCGGACCAGGTGGTGGAACTGGCTGTCCGCGCCGTGCAGCGGGCGCGCCAGTACACCGACAACGTGGAATTCTCGCCGGAGGACGCGGGACGCTCGGAGGAAGATTTCCTCTGCCGCATCCTGGAGGCGGTCATCGACGCCGGGGCCACGACGCTGAACATTCCCGACACCGTGGGCTATGCTATGCCGGAGCAGTTCGGCCGCCTCATCGCCCGGCTGCGCGAGCGCATCCCCAATTCGGACAAGGCCATCTTCTCGGTGCACTGCCACAACGACCTGGGCATGGCCGTGGCCAATTCCCTGTCGGCGGTGCTCAACGGCGCCCGCCAGGTGGAATGCACCATCAATGGCCTGGGCGAGCGTGCCGGCAACGCGGCTCTGGAAGAAGTGGTGATGAGCGTGAAGACCCGCAAGGATTTCTTCCCCTGCCACACCGAGATAGACACCCGCGAGATCGTCGCCTGTTCCAAACTGGTGTCCGGCATTACAGGCTTTCCTGTGCAGCCCAACAAGGCCATCGTCGGCGCCAACGCCTTCGCCCATGAGTCCGGCATCCATCAGGACGGAGTCCTCAAAAGCCGCGAGACTTACGAAATCATGCAGGCCGAGGAAGTGGGCTGGACCGCCAACCGCATGGTGCTGGGCAAGCACTCGGGCCGCAATGCATTCCGCACCAGGATGCAGGAACTGGGGGTCGAGTTCGCCAGCGAGGAGGAACTGAACGACGTGTTCTACCGCTTCAAGCAACTGGCGGACAAGAAGCACGATATCTTCGACGAGGACCTGCAGGCGCTCATTTCCGAGGCCGCTGGAGAAGCCGAGGACGAGCGCGTCAAGCTGGTGGCCTTGAAGGTCTGCTCCGAAACCGGTGAAGTGCCCAACGCCTCCGTGACCATCAAGCTGGATAACGAGGAACTGACCGGTTCTTCCAGCGGCGGCGGCGCGGTGGATGCCAGCCTCAAGGCTATCGAGTCCCTGGTGCATACCGACGCGGCCTTGACCCTCTATTCGGTAAACAACATCACCAGCGGCACGGACGCCCAGGGCGAGGTGACGGTGCGTCTGGAGAAGGGCGGGCGCATCGTCAATGGCCAGGGCGCGGACACGGACATCGTCATCGCCTCGGCCAAGGCCTACATCAACGCGGTGAACAAGCTGTTCGAATCGAAGCAGAGGACGCACCCGCAGGTCGGGGACGTCTAGGGCGCCATGGCGTCGGCGGAGCACAAGCGGCTGGCCTATCTGGATGCCATGGGCATTCAGGTATGGAAGGCACGCCGGGCTCCGCCCCATGTGATTGGCTCGGCGGACGAGCACCCGCCCACCCCGGAGGAATCGGTGGTCGAGTTGCCGCTGGAGGCGGAGGGTACCGGGACCGCCACGGAGACTGCCATCGTGGAGCCGGAAATCCCGGCTCAGGCGCCAGGCGTTTTGGAGTTCGCCGCTTCCGCCGACTGGCCAGCGGATGACGACATTCCCTGGCCCCTGGAGGAGGACGGCTGGGTGCCGGCGCCCGATGAGCCGGAGCCTGACCAAGTTCAGGATACCCTGTCGCCCGAACCCCTGGACTGGGAGTCCCTGGAACGGCGCGTCGCCGCCTGCACCGCCTGCGCGCTCCATCAGTCGCGCACCCAGACGGTGTTCGGCGTCGGCAACCGGGAGGCGCAATGGATGATCATCGGCGAAGCACCGGGCGAACAGGAGGACCTGCGCGGCGAGCCCTTCGTCGGGCCCGCAGGGATGCTGCTCAACGAGATGCTCCGGGCCATCGGACTGAGCCGGGAGCAGGTGTACATCGCCAATATCCTGAAATGCCGCCCGCCCCGCAATCGCGATCCCCAGGCCGATGAGGCCTCCGCCTGCGAGGGCTATCTCAAGCAGCAAGTGGCTCTGATCAAGCCTCGCATCATTCTGGCCGTGGGCCGCATCGCCGCGCAAAACCTGCTCAAGACCAACCTGACCATCGGCAAGCTGCGTGGGCAGGTGCATCGCTACGAACAAATCCCCCTGGTGGTGACGTATCATCCCGCCTATCTTTTACGAACGCCCACGGAGAAGCGCCGCGCCTGGGACGATTTGCGCCTGGCGCTCGGCACCCTTCGCCAAAACCCGTAACCGCAGACGATAGATGACCGGTATGTTGGACAGCTTCAAGAAGTGGCTCGAGTACGACGCGGAAAAGGACTTCTACGCCAAGCACTTTCCCTCCCTGGTGGAAAAGGCGGACCTGCAATTTCGGCCCATGCGCAAGGTGGACCTGAAAGCCGTACAGGAGATCGAGGAAAGCGCCTATGAATTTCCTTGGGAGCCGGTCACCTTCAAGGATTGCCTGAAGGTCGGCTACTGCTGCTGGGTGGCCGAGAAGGCGGGGGTGATCGTGGCCTACGGCATTGTCACCGTGGGCGCCGGGGAATCCCATATCCTCAATATCTGCATCGCGCCTTCGCATCAGGGCCGCGGCTACGGCCGGCTGATGCTGGAGCAGTTGATGCGGGTGGCCAAGGGTCACCGTGCCGAGATGATGATACTCGAGGTGCGGCCTTCCAACACGCGGGCGGTCAAGCTCTACCTGGACATGGGCTTCAACGAGATTGGCACCCGGAAAGGCTACTATCCGGCGAAAACCGGCCGGGAAGACGCGCTGGTACTGGCCAGGATGCTTTAGGCGCCCCGGCCGCGCCCTATCCAGAAGGGCGAGGTCTGAAGCCGGCCGCCACCAGCAGGGCTGCCAGGATCAGCCCCGCCGCGATCGCGAGCAGGCCGGATTCCACGCTGCCGGTGAACTGCCGCGCCCAGCCCACCATGACAGGTCCCAGGTAACCGCCCAGGTTGCCGATGGCATTTATCAAAGCGATGCCGCCTGCGGCGGCTGTCCCGCTGAGAAAGGCCGTGGGGAGCGACCAGAAGGTGGCCAGGGCGGCAAAGATGCCGGCGGTGGCGAGGGAGAGCCCCGCGATCGCCGGAACCGGCGCGTGCAAAAACAGCCCGCATAGGGCGAGCCCCATACCACCGGCCACCGCGCTACCTGCCACATGCCAACGGCGCTCATCCCTCAGATCGGAACTGCGGCCTACCAGGATCATGACGGCGCAGGCGCACAGGTAGGGGATCATCGACAGCCAGCCGGTTACCATCAGGCCACCCTGCTCCAAGTCGTGCAAAATCTGCGGCAGCCAGAACGACACGCCGTAGATGCCGGTAACCAGTAGCATGTAGACCAAGGCAAGCAGCCACAACCGCTGATTTCTGAGGCCGCGCAGGAAATCCTGCTCGTGACCCGCACGCTCCCGCGCCAGCCTGTCCGTTTCCAGATCGCGCCGGATGGCTAGCTTTTCGTCGTCGGTTAGCCAGCGCGCCGTGGCCGGCCCGTCGTCCAGAAACCAAAGGCAGGCGATCCCCATCAGGATGGCCGGCGCACCCTCCAGGATGAACAGCCACTGCCAGCCGCGCAGGCCTGTCCAGCCATCCAGTTTTTCCATGATGAGGCCAGACAGCGGGCCTCCAATGACTCCGGCGATCGCCAGGGCGGTCATGAACAGGGCGGTGGACCTTGCTCTTTGCTGGGCCGGAAACCAGAAGGTCAAATAAAGGATGACCCCGGGAAAGAACCCCGCCTCCGCCATCCCCAGGGCCAGGCGCAAGCCATAGAACGACCACTTGTCGTGGACCAGGGCCATGGCCAAGGAAATGAATCCCCAGAGCAGTACGATGCGGGCAAAGGCCAGGCGCGGGCCGAAGCGCAACAGCAACAGGTTGCTGGGCACTTCTAGCGCGAAATAGCCAAGAAAAAAGATGCCGGCCCCGAATCCGAAGTCCGTTTCGCTGAGTTCCAGGTCGCTGGCCATCTGCAGTTTGGCGAAGCCGACGTTGACCCGGTCGATGAAGGCTGCCAGGTACAGGACGAACAGAAACGGGATCAGGCGCCTCGCTGCCTTGCGGTAGGGGGGCGCGGCGTTCTGGCTGATGGGCGGGTCGGCGGATGTCATCAACGGGCGCTTGGAGTCTGGACCAGAGGGCTAAACATAGCCCGGAAACGTGGATTGGGCCATGCGGCGTGCCTGACGGGTCGGACTTTCAGGGAACCATGTTTTTTTCAAAGTGATTAAACCTTTTTACAGAATTCGGGGATTCAAGGGTAACTGTCACACTCGTGTGACAATCGGTTGAGGCCCACGCTGGAATCGGGTCGCATCCGGTGAATGCCACCCCGTCCGAGACAAAACATGCTGGAAGCCAAATTCAAGAGCGAGAGGTCCATGATGCCTGGCATCTGCCGCCGTTCGCCTGGCGAGAAGGACAACCCCTCCCACCACAATCGCATCGGCCGGTGCCTTATGGTTTGCGTTGTCGCTTTCGGGATGCTCGTCAGCCTGCCCGCGGCCGCGGGTCCAGAGGGTGACGCCAAGGTGAGCGGCACGACCGCCGATGAATCCAGCGCCCCGCAGCAGATCGTTGTGACCTTCGAGGCGGGGTCGTCAGGCCATGATAAACAACCGACGGCGCCGGCCACCGCCACGCGTGCCGACTTTGAGCCCATGACCATGCAACTGGCCAAACGTTACGGCATCACCCCGATCAAGGAGTGGCCGTTGGCGGTGCTGGGCCGGCAGTGTGTTGTCTTTCAAAAGGCGCCTGGCCAGGCCATCGGCCCGCTGCTCGAGCGTATCGGTAATGACAGCCAGGTCAGTTCGGTGCAGGTGCTCAATCAATTCTACGTGACGCTGACGCCATAACCACGTCCGCGCCGCTTCTAGGCAGATGGCGGGGGTGAGCGATGCGCACCCGGACTGTTGCCGCCCCGATCTTCCCCCGCAAAACTTCCCCAGCGCCAAAGTACCGCCGGCAGCACCAGCAAGTTGAGGGCTGTGGACGAGGTCAGGCCGCCGACGATGATCGCGGCCATGGGGCCCATGATTTCCCGTCCCGGATTGTCGCTGTTCACTGCAATGGGTAGCATGGCCAGCGCCGTGACCAGGGCTGTCATCAATATGGACGGCAGGCGCTGACGCGCGCCAAGCACCAGGGTGTCCAGGTCCCAGGCGCGATGTTCGCGTTCCACCAGGTGCCGGTAATGCGAAACCAGCATGATGGCGTTGCGCAGGGTGATGCCGAACAGGGTCACGAATCCCACCATGGAGCCCACGGAAAGCGCCGACCCGGTCATGAGCGCGCCCAAAACGCCACCAACCAGGGCGAAGGGGAGGTTCACCAGGGTCAGCAGGGTATTCCGCAGGCTCCCGAGTGCCAGGTATGTCAGGATCAGGATGCCCGCGCCGGCGAGCAAGGCCTGCACGATCAGGGCGCGCTTGGCGGTGGACTGCTCCACCGCGGCGCCGGTGAATTCGGGGTACATGCCGGGAGGAAATGCCACCTCGTGCACGACCCGCTCGCGCAGTTCGCGGATGAAGCCGTCCATGTCACGCCCCTGCACCTGACAGGTGATGGTCTGCACCCGCTGAGCGCCCAGGTGCAGGATGTTGTAGCGGTCGCCGATCTGCTGAATGTCGGCTACATCGCCCAGGCTGAGCATGACGCCGTCGGGCGTTTTCAAGGGAAGCCGGGCGACGCTTTCCACTTGCTGGCGGTGAGTGGGCGCCAGGATCACGCTCACGTCGTGGGTGCGGCTATTCTCGAAGTACCGGCCCACGACGCGGCCGTCGTAGGCGATCTGGACGGCCTCGGCGGCTTCCAGGGGGCGGAGGCCGACCGCCGCCAGCCGTTCCGGACGCAGCCTCACCTGCAGCAAGGGCGCGCCGGTGGGTGAACGCAACTGGGCGTCCGCCGCGCCGCGCACGGCTTGCATGAGTTTGAGCACTTCACGTGCCTTGGCATCCAGTTCCCCCAAATCGTCGCCATAGAGGTTGATCACCACGGGCGAGGTGTATCCGGAGATGGTTTCGTCGATGCGTTCGGTCAGAAAGGTGTTGGCCTCGTACAGTAGGCCGGGGAAGCTATTCAAGAGGGCACGCAGCCGGTCCAGCACGGCCTGCTGCCCAGCTCCGGATAGGGGGGCGAGGCGCACCTCATATTCGCTGTAGTGACTGCCGTAGGTGTCGGCGCCACGCTCGGCGCGCCCTGCCCATTGCGAAACGGACTCGACGCCGGGAATCTTCAGGAACGTCTCGGTCAACCGGCCACCCGTGCGCAAGGACTCCGCGAGGGACGTGCCTGTGATGCTGCTGGTGTGGACGATGTAATGGCCCTCACGCAGCTCCGGCAGAAAGCTTCCGCCCAGGGTAGGAGCCAGGACCAGGCCGGCGCAGCAGACGATGGCTCCCAGGACCAGGGTTTCCTGCGGGCGCGCGGTGGCGGCGAGCAGAAGCCGCTGGTAGCCCGGTTGCATCCGGCGTATCAGCGGCGGCGCCTCCAGGGCGCCGGGATATTGGCCGAGGATCAGGTAACACAGGGCCGGGGTGACGCTGAGAGCCACGGCGAGTGAGGCCAGGATCGCCAGGATATAGGCTTCGCCCAAAGGCGCGAACAGGCGACCGGCCACGCCGTTCAGGCTCAACAAGGGCACGAAGGCCAGGGACACGATAAAGCTGGCGTAGACCACCGAGCCACGCACTTCCATGGAAGCCGCGTAGACCACGCGCATAACGCTCCTGGGATGGGAGGCGCTGCGGTTTTCGCGCAGCCTGCGGAAGATGTTCTCGGTATCGATGATGGCGTCGTCCACCACCTCGCCCAGGGCGATGGCTAATCCTCCGAGGACCATGATGTTCAGGTTCACGCCGAACTGCAGCAGCACCAGGGTTGCGCCGAGCAGGGAGAGGGGGATGGCCAGCGCCGAAATGAAGGCCGCGCGCCAGTCGAATAGAAACAGGTAGAGGATCACCAGCACTAGCACCCCGCCAATGAGCAGATGGCCTGCCAGGTTGCTCAGAGAGCGTTCGATGTAGTCGGCGGGGCGAAAAAGGTGAGGATGCAGGCGGATGCCCTGCTTCGCGAGCAAGGGCTCGTAGGTCTTGAGCACCGCCTCTACGTCGCGGGAGACGCGCAGGGTGTTGGCCTGGTACTGGCCGATGACCATCATCACGATGCCGGGCCGCCCGCCGATGGCGGCGGCGCTGATGGGAACCCGCGGCGCCGCCTTAACTTCGGCCACATCGCCCAGGGTCACGTTCACGCCGTCCTTGCGCGCCAGCACCACGTCCCGCAACGACTCCGCGGCATCGGGCAGGCCCGTCACCTGCAGGCTGATGCGCTGGTTGTCATTTTCCACGAACCCGGCGCCGCGCATGCCGGTGGCCTGCTGGGCCGCAAGCAGGACCTCATTCAGGCCCAGGCCCAGTCGTCGGAGGCGGTTGGGGTCGATCTGCACTTGCAACTGGCGGACGTCACCGCCGAAGACATTGACGTCGGCCACGCCCGGCACCGACAGCAGTCTCGGCACCAGGTTCCAGTCCACCAGACTGCGCAGGTCCATGAGGCTCAGGCTTTCCGATTCCAGGCCCAAGGTCAGCACCGTGGCCGATGAGGAAGACAGCGGCACCGTGACCGGCGGCCCGATGCCTGGCGGCAGCAGACCCTGCAACGGGGTCAGGCGCTCGTTGACCATCTGACGGTTGCGGTAGACGTCGGTGTCCTCGTCGAACACCAGCGTTACCACCGATAGACCTTGCAGCGATTCGGAGCGTATCGTCAAAAGGCCCAGCAGGCCAGCCAGGCTGCGCTCCAGCGGCAGGGTCACCAGTTTCTCCACCTGTTCCGGCGAGAGACCTGGCGCCTCCGTCTGAATCACTACCCGCTTGGCGGCGAATTCCGGGAAGATGTCCAGACTCGCTTCCTTGATGCGGTAGCCGCCGTAAGCCAGGAGCAATAGCGCCACGGCCATCACTACGCCGCTGCGGCGGATGGCGAGGCGCACGACGGTGGACAGCATCAGTCGTCGTCCCCGTCTTTGGCGTGTGTCTGCGGTCGGAGTTCCTCGGACAGCAAGGTCTGTCCGCCGACGACGACCACGGATTCGCCGGCCTCGAACCCCTGCTGGACAAACCAGGCGCCGCCGAGATCGCGGTGGGGCCCGATGGGGCGGCGTACGAACTGGGTA
Source organism: Methyloterricola oryzae (assembly GCF_000934725.1). Lineage (NCBI taxonomy): Bacteria > Pseudomonadati > Pseudomonadota > Gammaproteobacteria > Methylococcales > Methylococcaceae > Methyloterricola > Methyloterricola oryzae. Next base: position 225,564 of record NZ_JYNS01000004.1, on the reverse strand, counting down.
GCACCCGCCTGGATGTAAGCCCAGGGACGGCCTACATGCCATACGATGGCACTCAGGGCGATGAGCACGCCGCTTTGACGCGCGCCCGCGTCGGGAAGCCATATGTCCACGCGCATCCCTGAGCGCAGGCCGGCAGCAGGCGCGGCGTAGAACCAGGTTTCGCCTTGGGTGGTTTCGTCGGTACGGGGGGCCGGGGAAACCAGTTCGGCTTCCCGCGCCTGCTGGCGCTCTCCCGATAGCGCGACCTTGATTCGACGGTACGTCTCGGGCCTGGCATGGCCCGGAGGCAGGCTTACCAGCAGCAGCACGCGTGAGCGCTCCAGCAGGCTGTGAAACAGGGGCGATTCGCGCTCGACGGCCTGGCGGAAGAGTTCTCCACCCCAGGATTGCAGCGCCTCTTCGCGCACCTCCTGCAGATTGCGGCGAAAACCTTCGCAGCGCGCCTGTTCCGATGCCAGTTGCGCCTCGGCCTGGATCAGATCGCGGGTGGGTATGATGGACTCCCGATGCAGATGAGAAATCCGTTCGTAGCTGCTCCGCGCCACCTTGAACTGGGCCTCGGCGATGGTGAGTTCCGACAGGGCGGCGCGGTAGCGCGCGCGCAGGCTCAGCAATTCCTGCATGTCCAGCACCTTGCCGTAAGCACGGGACTCATCCTCCAGTTCCAGCGCCTGCAGGGGGGCGGTCTGTATGCCGGCCAGGGCCTGGCCGTCATCGCTCAGGCTTACGGTGGCCGCTCCGGCGCTCGACGCTGGTGCGGCCAAGGCGCTGGTGGCCGGCTCATCTGCGTCCCGTTCGGCGGCGGCTGTCCAGGCAGGGGCGAGTTGCAGCGCGATGAGCAGGGGCAGCAGAATCTGGATCATCCTCGAGGGCAGCAGGGTCGAAACCCGGGCACTATAGCGAAAAGCGCGAGGTCTCGCATGCGGGTGCACAGGCTGCGGGCCTTTCAGGCTAAATCCTGGACCAGGATTTCGGTATCGTCGTGGGCATAAGGCGGCGAGCAGGCACACAGTATGTGCAGGGGGTTATGTCCCGTATTCTCGATTCGGTGCGGCGTGCCTGGGAGAATGGCCACTGTATCGCCCGGCTTTACCTCGAAACGTGCATCGCCCAAGGTCATCAGTCCGTGCCCGTGGGTGATGTGATACAGTTCCTCGGTTTCGTGATGGCGATGCAGCAAGGTGGTGGCGCCCGGCGCGACGACGGCCTCCGCCAGGCTCTGCCGGCGGTTGCCATGCAGGGCAGGGTGCATGAGTTCGCGGATTTCTGAACCATCCTTGGTTTGATAAGGCTGCACTTTCTCATACTCTGTTTTCATGATCTGCATTGCTCCCGCCGTGAATTTCAATGCCACCGTCGATTGCAGGTTCCGCCCTGGCGCCGTAGCCGGCAACTTGGACTTTAATTCGTCCGGGCACTCTGGTATAGTAGGCCATCTTTAGCGTAAGCCGGGCTGCCCGCTGGCGTTGCTGGTGGAGTGCCGAGTCCGGAAGTGGCCCTTATGGGCTTTTTTCGTTTTTAACGGGAAAAATAACAACAATGGGCCTTGCGCCCATTTTTTGTGGCTGCAATTCAGGTGTCTTGATGAAAATGCCGGAACGTTTGACCCGGCTGGTGGAACCGGTGGTGACAGGCCTGGGCTATGAGCTGGTGGGCGTGGAATTCGATTCGCACCAGCGCATCCTCAGGGTCTACATCGACCGTGAAGCCGGGATCGGCGTGGATGATTGCTCACGTGTGAGCCACCAACTCAGCGGTGTGCTCGACGTGGAGGATCCGATCCCAGGCAACTATCAGCTGGAGATTTCCTCCCCGGGCATGGACCGGCCGCTGTTCACCCCGGAACACTTTGAGCGCTTCGTGGGTGCATTGGTGCGCATTCAGGTGCTGCGTCCCGTCGAGGGGCGGCGGCGCTTCAAGGGCCGGCTGCTGGCGATTGAAGGCGGGACCGTGCACCTGGAAGAGGATGGAGCCCGCTACGCGATACCGTTTGAATCCATAGAGAAGGCCCGGATAGTGCCCGAGTTTGAGCAGAAAACCAGGAAAGGATGAGAGTCGATGGCGAATAAAGAAATTTTGCTGGTGGTGGATGTCGTCTCCAACGAAAAAGACATCGAAAAGGACGTCATCTTCAGCGCCATAGAGGACGCCCTGCGTACCGCAACCATGAAGCGGCACGATAACCGAATCGACGTGCGTGTCGCCATCGACCGCAAGTCCGGCGACTATGAAACCTTCCGCCGCTGGCTGGTGGTCGAGCCCAACGATGATTATGACTATGGCATCGAGGACCCCGATACCCAGATGTTCCTCGAAGACGCGCGCAAGCTGGACGCGGCAGCGGAACTGGGTGGCTACGTGGAACAGCCCATCGAATCCATCGATTTCGGCCGCATTGCCGCGCAGACCGCCAAGCAGGTCATCGTGCAGAAAGTGCGGGAGGCCGAGCGCAAAAAGATCGTTGATGCCTACAAGGACCGCGTCGGCGAACTGGTGACCGGCGTGGTCAAGCGCGTGGAACGCGGCAACGTCTATCTGGACCTGGGCGGCAATGTCGAGGCGCTGATTCCAAAGGAAGAGATGATCCCGCGCGAAGCGGTGCGCAACGGCGACCGCATGCGCGGTTACCTCCGCGCGGTGCGCCCCGAGGCACGCGGGCCGCAGTTGTTCGTCACACGTACCGCCCCGGAGTTGCTGGTGGCGCTTTTCCGCCTGGAAGTACCGGAAGTCAGCGAGAACGTGATCGAGATCATGGGCGCCGCGCGTGACCCGGGCGTGCGCGCCAAGGTGGCGGTGAAGAGCAATGACCCGCGCCTGGACCCGGTAGGCGCTTGCGTGGGCATGCGAGGCTCGCGGGTACAGGCGGTTTCCAACGAACTGGCCGGCGAGCGCGTGGACATCATCCTGTGGAACGAAAACGAAGCCCAGTTTGTGATCAACGCCATGTCTCCCGCTGAAATCGTTTCCATCGTGGTGGATGAGGACAAGCACAGCATGGATGTGGCGGTGGCCGATGAGAATCTGTCCCAGGCCATAGGCCGCGGCGGTCAGAATGTGCGCCTGGCCTCGGAGCTCACCGGCTGGGAGCTGAACGTGATGAGCGCCACCCAGGCGGAAGAGAAGAACGAAGCCGAGGCCTTGAACCTGCTCAACGATTTCGTGGAGCAGTTGGGGGTGGATGAGGATGTCGCGGAAATACTGGTGCGGGAAGGTTTTTCCAGCGTCGAGGAACTGGCCTACGTGCCCGCAAAGGAATTGCTGGAAATCGAGGAATTCGATGAGGACATCGTCGAGGAGCTGCGCAACCGCGCTCGGGATGCCCTGCTGATTCGGGCCATCGCCAGCGAGGAGAAGCTCGAGTCCGTGGAGCCGACCCAGGAACTCCTGGAAATGGAGGGCATGGACCGCGAGTTGGCCTTTTTGCTCGCCAGTCACGGCGTGCGGACGGTGGATGACCTGGCCGAGCAGTCCGTTGATGAGTTGATGGAGGTGCCGGGCATGGACGAGGAGCGGGCCGGCAGTCTGATCATGAAGGCCCGGGCGTCTTGGTTTGCGGAAGGCTAGGGAATTGAATGAGAGCGGGGCGAGAAGTATGAGTGACGTGACGGTAAGGCAATTGGCGGAAGTGGTGGGCATCCCGCTGGAGCGGCTCCTGACGCAGCTCGGGGATGCGGGGCTGCAGGTGGCGAGCGCGGACGACATGCTCAGCGATGCGGAAAAGCTCAAACTGCTGAGCCATCTGCGGCAGAGCCATGGTAAGGAGCAGGGCGACGGCGCCGAGCCGCGCAAGGTGACCTTGCAGCGGCGCACGGTCAGTGAGCTGAAGCAGGGCAAGGTGCCTGGAAAAGGCGTCAAGACGGTGAGTGTGGAGGTGCGCAAGAAGCGAACCTACATCAAGCGCAGCGAACTGCCCGAGTCCAGCGAGCGCCGGCAGGAGGCGGAAAAGGCGCGCCAGGCTCTGGAAGACCAGCAGCGCGAGTTGGAGGCGCAGGAAACCTTGCGCCTGCAGCGCGAGGAGGCGCAACGTCAGCAGGCCCTGGAGGAAGAGCGCAAGGCCCGCGAGGCCAGCGAGCTTCTGGAGCGTCAGCGCGCTGAAGAAAAAGCGGCCAAAGAGGCGGAACCCATGCCCGTACCGCAGCCTCCCGTGGTCGAGAGGGCCGCGCCGGAGCCCGTGGCGCCCCCGCCTCCCCCGCCTGTCCCAATACCTGCCGTCGCGCCCCCGGTCCGGCCAGCCGCGCCGCCACCTGCCAAGGCGGCGGAGGATCTCAAGCGTGGTAAGAAGAAGGCTCCCTCATTTGGCGACAAGTCGGTCAGGCGGGAGGAAGGTCGCGAAGGACCGGATCTGGATGATCGCCGGGGCAAGCTCAAGAAGGGCAAGTCGCGGGGTCCTGTGGTCATGCCGGAGCAGCGGCATGGTTTCGAGAAGCCCACCGCTCCGGTGGTGCGTGACGTGCAAGTGCCGGAGTCCATCAGCGTTTCCGACCTGGCCCTGCGCATGTCGGTCAAGGCGACGGAAGTCATCAAGACCTTGATCACCAAGATGGGGGTCATGGCCACCATCAACCAGACCCTGGACCAGGACACCGCGATCCTGGTGGTTGAGGAGATGGGGCACAAGGCCATCGCCCAGGCGGAGGACAACCTGGAGGCTGAGATCATGGCCAGCATGGCGGACGAGGAAACCGCCGAGTTGTTGCCCCGGGCGCCTGTGGTCACCATCATGGGCCATGTGGACCACGGCAAGACCTCGCTGCTCGACCATATCCGCAAAAGCCGCGTGGCGGCCAGCGAGGCGGGCGGCATCACCCAGCACATCGGCGCCTATCAGGTGAAGACCGACCACGGCTCGGTCACCTTCCTGGACACGCCCGGTCATGCTGCGTTCACCGCCATGCGCGCCCGTGGCGCCCGCGTTACCGATATCGTGGTGCTGGTGGTGGCGGCCGATGACGGCGTGATGCCCCAGACCCGGGAGGCCGTGGAGCACTCCCGCGCCGCCGGAGTGCCCATCGTGGTGGCCATCAACAAGATCGACAAGCAGGATGCCGATCCGGATCGCGTCAAGCAGGAACTGGTGGGCCTTAACGTAGTGCCGGAGGAGTGGGGCGGCGACACCCAGTTCGTGGCGGTGTCCGCCAAGACCGGTGTGGGCATCGATGAGCTGCTGGACGCCATCCTGCTTCAGGCCGAAGTGCTGGAGCTGAAGTCGCCGCAGAAGGTGGCCGCCACCGGCGTGGTGATCGAGTCCAAGCTGGACAAGGGGCGGGGCCCCGTGGCCGACATCCTGGTGCAGAAGGGTGTCCTGCGCAAGGGCGACTTCATCCTCTGCGGGCAGGAATTCGGGCGTATCCGCGCCATGTTCAACGAGAACGGCAAGCCTTTGAAAGAGGCCGGGCCCTCCACGCCGGTGGAGATCCTGGGCCTGTCTGCCACGCCCAACGCCGGTGACGACTTCGTCGTCGTCGCGGACGAGCGCAAGGCCCGCGAGATCGCCCTGCACCGCGAGGAGAAGTCCCGCACCACCAAGCTGGCCGCTCAGCAGGCCGCCAAGCTGGAAGACGTGTTCTCGCGCATGGAATCCGCCGAGTCCATCGACCTGAACCTCATCATCAAGGCCGATGTGCAGGGCAGTTTGGAGGCGCTGCGCGGGTCGCTGGTAGATCTTTCCACCGACAAGGTGAAGGTGAAGGTGGTGGCCGGCGGCGTGGGTGGCATCACCGAGTCCGACGCCAACCTGGCCTTGGCCTCCAGCGCCATCATCATCGGCTTCAACGTGCGTGCCGACGCCACCTCGCGCAAGCTCATCGAGGAGCGCGGCGTGGATCTGCACTATTACAGCGTGATCTACGACGTCATCGACGAGGTCAAGAAGTCCATCAGCGGCCTTCTGGCTCCGGAGTACAAGGAGCAGATCGTGGGTATCGCCGAGGTGCGCGACGTGTTCCGCTCGCCCAAGTTCGGCGCCATTGCCGGCTGCATGGTGACCGAGGGCTTCGTCAAGCGCAACCTGCCGATCCGCGTGTTGCGGGAGAACGTGGTGATCTACGAGGGCCAGTTGGAGTCGCTGCGCCGCTTCAAGGACGACGTCGGCGAGGTGAAGATGGGCATGGAGTGCGGCATCGGCGTAAAGAACTACAACGACGTCAAGACCGGCGACCAGATCGAGGTATTCGAAAAGGTCCTGGTGCAGCGCGCCTCATGAAGTCGTTCCTGATGGTAGGGGCTGCCTGATGCCGCGTGAGTTTACCCGTAGCGACCGTGTCGCGGCGCAAATGCAGCGCGAATTGGCGGAGTTGCTGAGGACCCGGGTCCGCGATCCCGCTTTGGGCATGGTGACCTTGAACGCGGTGGAACTTACGCGCGATCTGGCGGTGGCAAAGGCCTACGTCAGTTTTCTCGGAGCCCGCGAGGAGGCCAAGGCCTGCATCAAGATCCTCAATCAGTCGGTTCCGTCCCTGCGGCATGAACTGGGCAGGCGCATCCGCATGCGGGTCATGCCCGAGCTGCGCTTCGTGCACGATGATTCCATCGAGCGCGGGCTGCGCATCCAGTCCCTGTTGGCCGGAAACCCGCCGGAGGGCGACGGCGCTGCCAGCGACGCGGATCGTCAGGCCGAGGACTCATGAGTCGTGTCCGCAAGGGCCGCCCCATCGACGGCGTCCTGCTGCTGGACAAGCCGGCCGGAATAACCTCCAACGGCGCGGTGCAGCGGGTCAAGCGCCTGTTTCAAGCGCAGAAGGTCGGACATACTGGCAGCCTCGACCCCATCGCCACCGGCCTGTTGCCCATCTGCCTGGGCGAGGCGACGAAGTTCTCGGCCTTCCTGCTGGATACGGACAAGCGCTACCGGGTGTTGGCCCGCCTTGGCCGCACCACCACAACGGGCGACTGCGAGGGCGAGACGGTCGAGGAGCGGGCGGTGCCGGGACTCACGGATGCCCTGATCGAGTCGGTCCTGCCTCGTTTTCGTGGAGCGATCGAGCAGGTGCCGCCCATGTATTCCGCACTCAAGCACCAGGGACGGCGTCTCTACGAACTGGCGCGGCAGGGCCTCGACGTGGAGCGGCCGGCGCGCAGCATCGTCATACATGAACTAAATTTGCTTGACCGTGGGTCCGACTGGCTGGACCTGGACGTGCATTGTTCCAAGGGAACCTACATCCGCAGCCTGGTCGAGGACATCGGCGAGGCCCTGGGCTGTGGCGGTTATGTGGAGCGCCTGCGCCGCACGGCCGTCGGCGAATTCAGCCTGGAACATGCACTGTCCCTGGAACAATTGGAAAACCTGGACGATGCGGAACGCGTGCGGGCGCTGCGGCCACCGGATGCCACCGTCACCGGTTTTCCAATGGTTTCCCTGACGCCCGACCTGGCCTTCCACATGCGCCGCGGCCAGGCGGTGCTGGTGCCGAAGCTCAACGCGCGGGGGCCCTTGCGCCTGTACGCAGGCGAGCGATTCCTGGGTATCGGCGAGATGACCGAGGACGGTCTGGTGGCGCCACGGCGATTGGTGGTGCAAGGGAACGGCGGCGCCGAATCGGCACTATCCGGGACCTAGAAGCGCATTCCGCCTTGTTCGAAGGTGAGTTAGGGCGGTAAAATACTTTGTTTGATTTTGACTGACATCTTTGGAGTTTAGAAATGGCTTTTACCTCAGTTGAAAAACAGGCGGTGCTCAAGCAGTACCAGCTGTCGGCGAACGACACCGGCTCGCCGGAAGTTCAGGTGGCGCTGCTGACCGCGCGCATCAACCACCTGACCCCGCATTTCAGCCAGCACAAGAAAGACCACCATTCCCGCCAGGGTCTGCTGCGCCTGGTCAATCAGCGCCGCAAGCTGCTGGACTACCTGAAGAGCAAGGATTCCGACCGGTACCGCTCCCTGATCGAGCGCCTTGGTCTGCGCAAATAAGCTCTGGCTGACCTTCGAACCTGTGCCGCTGACAAGGAAATAATCGTGAACCCTCCGACTCGGAAACAATTTCGCTACGGTGACCACGTCGTAACCCTCGAAACGGGCGAGATCGCCCGCCAAGCTGACGCCGCCGTCATGGTGGACATGGACGGAACCGTGGTGCTCGTGACCGCAGTCGGGTTGAAGGAGATCACCCGGGAAGGCGATTTTTTCCCCCTCACGGTGAATTACCAGGAGAAGACCTATGCCGCGGGACGCATCCCCGGCGGATTCTTCAAGCGCGAGGGGCGTCCCAGCGAGAAGGAAACCCTCACCGCGCGCCTGATCGACCGTCCCGTGCGCCCGCTGTTTCCTGAGGGGTTCACCAACGAAGTGCAGGTGGTGGCGACGGTGATGTCGCTGAACCCCGAGATCGATCCGGATATCCCCTCCATGTTGGGCGCTTCTGCGGCGCTCACCCTCTCCGGCATGCCCTTCAAGGGGCCGATCGGCGCCGCGCGGGTGGGTTACGCTGAGGGTCAGTATCTGCTCAATCCGAGCAAGAGCCAATTGGGAACCTCCGATTTGGATCTGGTGGTTGCCGGTACAGAGAAGGCGGTGCTGATGGTGGAGTCCGAGGCGAAGATGCTGCCCGAGGACATCATGCTGGGCGCTGTACTGTTCGGCCATGAGCAGATGCAGATCGCCATCAAGGCGATCCTTGAACTGGCCGCCGAAGTCGGTGTGAAGCCGTGGGACTGGAAGGCGCCCGAAGCGGACGCTGCCCTGATCGCCGCCGTTTCCGCGCAGGCCCGCGAGAGCATCGCCAAGGCCTACCTCATGCCCGAGAAGCAGTTGCGTCAGCAGACCCTCAAGGAAATCCGTTCCGCTGCCGTTGCCGCCCTCACGGCGGACGAGCAGTTTCCCGAGAAGGCGGTGCGTGGCGCCCTGGAGAACCTGGAGTACGAGGTGGTGCGCAGCAACATCCTGAACGAGGGCAAGCGCATCGACGGCCGCGACATGAAGACCGTCCGCCCCATCAGTATCCGCACCGGCGTGCTGCCCAGAACCCACGGTTCCGCCCTGTTCACTCGCGGCGAGACCCAGGCTCTGGTGGTTGCGACCCTGGGCACGGGCCGCGATGCACAGCTCATCGATGCCATCGACGGTGAATACAAAGAGAACTTCATGCTGCACTACAATTTCCCGCCGTACTGCGTGGGTGAGGTGGGCATGATCGGCTCTCCAAAACGCCGTGAAATCGGCCACGGCCGCCTGGCCAAGCGCGGCGTGCAGGCCGTGATGCCGACCCAGGAGGAGTTCCCCTACGTGGTGCGCGTGGTTTCGGAAATCACGGAATCCAACGGCTCCAGTTCCATGGCTTCAGTGTGCGGTTCCAGCCTGGCCCTGATGGACGCGGGCGTGCCGACCAAGGCGCCGGTGGCGGGCATCGCCATGGGCCTGATCAAGGAAGGCGAGAAGTTCGCGGTTCTGTCCGACATCATGGGTGACGAAGACCACCTGGGCGACATGGATTTCAAGGTGGCCGGCAGCCGCACCGGCGTCACCGCCCTGCAGATGGACATCAAGATTGATGGCATCACCCCGGAGATCATGAAAGTCGCTCTGGCTCAGGCCAAGGACGGGCGCATGCACATCCTGGAGAAGATGGAGGCCGAATTGGCCGCGCCGCGCCAGGAGATGTCCGATTATGCGCCCAGGATCATGAGCTTCAGCATCGATCCCAGCAAGATCCGCGAGGTCATCGGCAAGGGCGGGGCTACCATCCGCAGTATCACCGAGGAGACCGGCGCCAGCATCGACATCACCGACGATGGCGTGATTCGCGTGGCATCCGTGGACAAGCAGGCTGGCGCGGAAGCGCGCCGCCGCATCGAGGCCATCACCGCGGAAGTGGAGGTGGGCAAGATCTACGAGGGCAAGGTGGCCCGCCTTATGGATTTCGGCGCGTTCGTCACCATCCTGCCCGGCAAGGACGGCCTGGTGCACATTTCGCAGATCTCCGACGAACACGTGGAGAAGGTCAGCGACAAACTGTCCGAAGGTGACATGGTGCGGGTGAAGGTCTTGGAAATTGACCGTCAGGGCCGTGTGCGGCTGAGTATGAAGGCCGTGGAGGCCGCTACCTGAGCGGTTTACGCAACGTTCTCCGCGACTCAGCAAAACCCCGGGCGATCCCCGGGGTTTTGCGTTTGTTCGGGGCAAACCGCCGTCTCGGTGTTCAGTTCCGCGCGTGGGAAACGTGGAAGCGCTCGACACCCGTCAGGGCGGACATTTCATGGGAAAGTTGGGAAAGCGGCATGCCCCGGCCCCGGCCCAGGGCGACGGCGACGAAGCGCCACTCCATTTTGTCGTGCTCGAAGTTGATGGAGAATGATCCGGGCGCGATTTCGTAGCCCCGCTCCAGCGTCGCCTGGGCGAGGTCTTTTTCCTGTGGCGCAAATCCCGGCTGAAAGCGCAGGCTGATCGCAATGGCGTGGCGCGAGGGCAGCCAATTCTCCACCTTCGAGGCCCACATCATGCAGCCGGCGGAAATCAGCGATAGCAGGATCGCGGCGCCATAGAACCCGATGCCCACCAGCACGCCGATGGCCGATGCGGTCCAGATTGAGGCGGCGGTGGTCAGCCCGCTGATGTTGAGTCCTTCCTTCATGATTACACCGGCGCCGAGGAACCCGACTCCCGTTACGATGCCCTGGATGACCCGTGTCGGGTCCGGTGGCACGGTAAAGGCGCTATGGGCGGCGGGATGGCCGCCGTACCAGAAACTGGGGTAGCCGACGATAACGGTGAGGGCGCAGGAGGCGATGCAGACCAGGCCATAGGTGCGCATGCCGGCGGCGCGGCCGTGGTAGGAACGCTCATAGCCTACCAGGAAGCCTAGGAGCAGCGAGCCCGCCAGATTCATGAAGACGATGAGGTTGACGCCCATTTCAGGTCCTGACCAGTATGCGGCCAGCGCCTCCTTGGAGAACAGGTCCATGGCTGTGATCTCGCGGCAAGGTGTCGGTCACTCACGGCTCACGCGCCGTGGCTTTCAACGAGCCTCGGCGTAGGACGACAGACAAGCGCCGGGCTATCGGAAGTATAGGCGTTTGGGGGAGAACTCAGACGTGCCCCGCGCAGCGGGGCGAGAGAGTGAAGGATGGGAGGGAGCTTAGCCTCCCTCCCGATGGAGAGCGTGTCAGTCGTCGCTGCTGAAGATACCCAGCAACTGCAGGAGGCTGGTGAACAGGTTGAAGATGGAAACGTAGAGCGAAACCGTGGCCAGAACGTAATTGGTCTCGCCGCCGTGGATGATCTCGCTGGTCTGCCACAGGATCATGCCCGACATCAGCAGGACGAACATGGCGGAGACGGCCACATGCAGGCCCGGCATGGCGGGAACGAACAGGGAAACCAGGCCAGCCAGGAAGGCCACCAGGATGCCCACCATCAGCATGCCGCCCATGAAGCTGAAGTCCTTGCGCGTGACCAGGGCATAGCCTGACAGGCCCAGGAAGATGGCGCCGGTGCCGCCGAGGGCAGTCATCACCAGCTGGCCGCCGTTGGCTATCTGGGTCACGTAGAAGTTCAGGATCGGGCCCAGGGTCATGCCCATGAAGCCAGTCAAGGCGAATACCCAGACGATGCCCCAGGCGCTGTTGCTGAACTTGTTGGTGAGGAACAGCAGGCCGAAGTAACCGACCAGGGTGATGATCGGGCCCGGGTAGGGCATGCCCATCACCATCGATACGCCGGCGGTGAAGGCGCTGAACAGCAGCGTCATGGCCAGCAGACCGTAGGTATTGCGCAGGACTTTGTTGGTTTCCAGAACGCCCACGCGGGCGCGCTGGGCGATATCATACTGGTTCATTTACGGTTCTCCTTCTCGGTGTAAAATTCATAACATTCGACTGTGAAATGGTACCGTAGTTTCCCAATGATGCAATCCAGCGGTGACTGCCCCGACTCCTGGCAGCGGCTTTGCCAGCGTATCGAGTCGCTGGTGCTGTGTCACTCCCCCAGCGGTGCCGAGGACGAAATCGATGCCTTGATCCTGTCGCAACTGCGGCGGCTGCGCGTCGAGTGCCGGCAGGATGCGGCCGGCAATATCATCGCCAGCATTCCGGGCCGCGACCGGTCGCGCAATCTGGCCATCACAGCCCACAAGGACGAAATCGCCGCCATCGTCAAGCGCGTGGCACCGGACGGGCGGGTGGAGGTGCGCAAGCTTGGGGGGGCCTTCCCGTGGGTTTACGGAGAGGGAGTGGTCGATCTCCTGGGCGACCATGGCCTGGTTTCGGGCATTCTCAGCTTCGGGTCACGCCATGTGTCCCACGAGTCGCCGCAAAAATGCCATCAGGAGGAGCGGGCGCTCAAGTGGGAAAATGTCTGGATCGAGACCAAGCTCAGCGCCGGACAACTGGAGGCGGCAGGGGTACGGGCAGGAACCCGGATGGTGGTGGGCCGCCACCGCAAGGCGCCTTTCAGGATGGGCGATTACCTGGCCAGTTATACCTTGGACAACAAGGCCTCGGTGGCCCTCCTGCTGGACCTGGCGGAGACCTTGGGCGAGCCGTGCTGCAATCTTCATTTGGCATTCACCGCCCGCGAGGAAGTTGGCGCCATCGGCGCCATGTTTTTTACGCGCAGCCTTGCCATCGATGAACTGATTGCCCTGGAGATCTGTCCTAAGTCGGCGGAGTATCCTCTGGCTTCGGATGAGACGCCGGTCCTGGTCTCCCAGGACGGCTACGGTCTCTACGACGAGGCGCTCAACCTGAAACTGGCGCGGGCCGCGGTTTCCGCTGGTTTATCCGTTCAACACGTGGTGCTCAATGGCTTTGGAAGCGATGCCTCCATTGTGATGAAGAACGGCCACGTGCCCAGGGCCGCCTGCCTGGGGTTCCCCACGGACAACACCCATGGCTACGAAATCGCGCACCTGGGCGCCATCGAAGGTTGCCGGCAGGTGCTCGCAGCTTACTGTGGGAATCCCGGCGCGTAGTGGCGGCCCGCCCGATATTTTGATTGGAGACGAGTTCATGAACTGGCGCAAAGGCGAGTATCGAAAGCCGGATCCGGAGACGCTTAAGGGCAGTCTGGACGAGGAACAGTTTTACGTGACCCAGGCCTGTGGCACCGAGCCGCCCTTCAATAACGCCTACTGGGATAATCACCGGGCCGGGATCTACGTGGATGTGGTTTCGGGAGAACCCTTGTTCAGTTCGCTGGATAAGTTTGATTCCGGCACCGGCTGGCCCAGCTTCAGCCGGCCGCTGATCCAGGACAATATTCAGGAGCACCGCGATGTGTCCTGGATGATGGTGCGCACGGAGGTGCGCAGCACCCACGCCGATTCACACCTCGGCCACGTCTTCGACGACGGCCCTGCACCCACGGGACTGCGCTATTGCATCAATTCCGCGGCCCTGCGCTTCATTCCCAAGGAAGACCTGGAGCAGGAGGGCTATGGCGAGTACCTGGCCCTGTTCGGGGGACAGGAGTGAGTCTTTGGCGCAGCACGCCTGCGCGGTCGCGCGTTTGACGGATTCATGACGATTGGAGACTGATTTGATCATCAACAGTATCAGGGGCATCAGCAAGTCGAGCCGAGCCATGCTCGCCGAGCATGGGATTTTCTCGGTGGAGGAGCTGGCGACGGCCAACGTCGACCAGTTGCTCAAGATACCGGGGTTCAACCGGCACAAGGCGGAGCGCATGGTCCGGGCCGCCAGGCACCTGGTGGGCGACATGGAGAAGCACGACAGCGCCATGCGCCTGCAGGTCCATCATGCGACGGCGCGGGCGGGAACCCGCAAGGATGAGGCGGTCGCGTCGGATGAGACGGTAGACCTGAACGACCCGAAACTCTACATCAACCGCGAACTGAGCCTGCTGGAGTTCAACCAGCGGGTGCTGGAGCAGGCCAAGGATGAAAATACGCCGTTGCTGGAGCGGCTCAATTTCCTGAGCATCTCCTGCTCGAATCTGGACGAATTCTTCGAGGTGCGGGTCGCTGGCTTGATCCAGAAGGCGGAACTGAGCGCAGGCCGCACCGAGCCCGACAGTCTGTCGCCCCATGAATCCCTGGCGGCCATCTGTCAGCGCGCCCACGAGCTGGTGGCGGAACAGTACCGGGTTCTCAACGAGGTGCTGTTCCCTTTGCTGGAGGAACAGGGTATCCGGTTCATTCGCCGTGGCGACTGGAACGACTCCCAGCAGCAGTGGCTGCGCCGCTACTTCGAGGAGGAACTGCTGCCGATTCTGAGCCCCATGGGGCTGGATCCGGCACATCCGTTCCCGCGCATCCTCAATAAGAGCCTCAATTTCATCGTTTCCCTTTCCGGTAAGGACGCCTTCGGACGGGATATCCATATGGCGATCCTGCAGGCCCCCCGGGCCTTGCCCCGGATCATACAACTGCCCCAGGGAGACACCGAGAGCGGGCCGCACGATTTCGTCTTTCTCTCGTCTATCATCCACGCCTTCGTCGACGACTTGTTTCATGGCATGAAGGTACGCGGCTGCTACCAGTTCCGCGTTACGCGCAACAGCGAGATGTTCCTGGACAAGGAAGAAGTGGACGATCTGCTGCGCGCCATCGAGGGTGAGCTGACCAGCCGCAATTACGGCGACGAGGTGCGCCTGGAAGTGGCCGAGAACTGTCCGGATGGCGTCGTGCAGTTCCTCCTGACCCAGTTCGGCCTGACCGAGGACCGCTTGTACAAGGTCGACGGGCCGGTCAACCTGAGCCGCACCCGCGAGGTCTACGACCGCATCGAGCGCCCGGACCTGAAGTACCCGTTCTTTGCCTCCAGCGTCCCGCGGCAGCTCGCCGTCAACAAGGACGATATCTTCGAGGCCATTCGCAAGCAGGATATCCTGCTGCACCACCCGTACGAATCCTTTGCGCCGGTGATCGATCTGATCCGGCAGGCGGCGGATGACCCGCAGGTAGTGGCGATCAAGCAGACCCTGTACCGCACCGGCTCCAATTCTCCCATCGTGGAGGCCTTGATTCGCGCGGCCCGGGCCGGCAAGGAAGTGACGGTGGTCGTTGAACTGCTGGCGCGCTTCGATGAGAAGGCCAACATATCCCTGGCGACCCGTTTGCAGGAGGCCGGGGTGCAGGTGGTGTACGGTATCGTCGGCTACAAGACCCACGCCAAGATGCTGCTGATACTGCGCCGCGAAGGCCGGGACCTGCGCTACTACACCCATCTGGGCACGGGCAATTATCACTCCACCACCTCGCGCATCTATACCGACTATGGCTTGTTCACCAGCGACAAGGAATTGGGCGAGGACGTCCGGCGGGTTTTCCTGCAGCTCACCAGCCTGGGCAAGGTGAGCAGGCTCAACAAGTTGTTGCAATCGCCGTTCACACTGCACGGTGCCTTACTGCGCAAGATCGACCGGGAAATCGAACATGCCAGGCGCGGGACCCCTGCGCGTATCGTGATCAAGGTCAATTCCGTCGAGGAGCCGCAGCTGATTCAGGCTTTGTATCGCGCCTCCATGGCCGGTGTGAAGATCGTCCTCATCGTGCGCGGCGTCTGCTCACTGCGCCCGGGGGTGCCCGGCATTTCCGAGCATATCGAGGTTCGCTCCATCATCGGTCGTTTTCTGGAGCACAGCCGCATCTATTGGTTCGAAAACAATGGCGAGCACGAGATCTATGCTGCCAGCGCCGATTTCATGAAGCGCAACATGTTCCGCCGCGTCGAGACTTGTTTTCCCATCGAGAACAAGAAGCTGGCGGAACGCATCCGCCAGGATCTGGAACTGTACCTGAAGGACAACAGCCAGGCCTGGGTGCTTCAGTCCGACGGCACTTATCGGCGACTGACTCCCGAACCTGAATCGCAGTTAGTCCACGTTCAGTCTTGTCTGCTGGAACAGTTGGCCGAGCAAGGCTAAGCCTAAGCTACCAAACTCCCACTCCGCTCGCGGAAGCCCTCGGTGCACCCAAATGGACCATGGGCTTCCCTTTTCGACCTCTCCTGAAGCGCCAGCTAGCAAGCCCCTTGGCATCCTGTCAGAGATTTTGTCATATTTATGACATTGGTCTGTTGACAGGTGGCTGACCAGCGTCCCTATTGTTATCTCAATAGACTGATATTTATATGCATTCTACGCACGCTTGACGGATTGGTACGTCTTGTGCTGAATAAATATCAGGAAGAATCCCGACAGGGACTCGTCGCGGTGCCGTCATCGACTTTGCTCCTTCGGGGAGGACTTGTTCATGTCTTATTTGCCTGAGTTCGGCTCGCAAGAGTCCAATGTCCCACTGGTTGCCCATGATGTCCGGGAGTATTTCAAGCACTCCGTTTCCGCGGCCATGGAGCATCAGAACGTCTTCGCCGCCGACGACACCATTCACTACGTGGTGAATGTGCTGACCCAGTTCACCCGGTCGGATGCGCTGTTCGAGTGCACGCCGGATGGTTACGCGATCCGCCCCTTGGCGCTCTTCTACGCGGAAGCGGCGGAGGCCGGAAGCCGCACCGCCCGTGACCTGGCGCTCAAGCGCCTAGGTGATGTTGCCCTGCTCATCGCTGGCATGTTTTCCGCCAGCCTGGACCGCAAACTGGTGAACATCGACTATTACATCGCCATGGGCGGAGGCGCTTATGGCTTCCTGTCCAACAGCAGCGTATCCAGTCGCCACAGCAGCGGCCGCATGTTCGCGGAACTGGCCGCCAAGTTTCAAGCGTTCGTCGATGTGCTGGCCGAAGTCAGCGACAATTCAGGCCTGCGCGCGCCCACCGACGTCATGCGTCTATACGAGACCTGGGCGCGCACCGGCAGCCAGCGTGCGGCGGATAAGTTACGCAAGCTGGGCATCGAGCCTTCGGCGGGGTCCGTAAGCCTGCGTCACAGTTGAACGGGGGCATAGGCCATGAACCTGAATGCCTTGCAGCGTTTTATTGAGCAGGTGTACGGGCTTTACCTCGAGCACAGCGTCGAAGACTTTCTAGTCACCGACCCCGAGGTCGCGCGAGAACTGGACAGCAGCGCGAATCCGCGCGAGATCAAGGAAAAACTGTTGGTGGACCAGTCCGGTGATGAAGTCGCCCTGGCGCTCTACTTGGACCCCTCGGTGGTGGCGTCCATGGCCACCGGTATTCTGGAAGGGAAGTTGGAAGAGGATACGCTGCCCGATTTTCTTCTGGCCCTGGAGGGGGTGAGCCACTTTGTCTGTCTCGCCTGGAATGCGGCCCGGGAGCGCGGGGTATCATTGCTGGAACTGGAGATGCAAGCGGAAATCGACAAGTTCGTCGTGGTTTCCCTGCTGCTTCAACAACTGGGCGATGGCATTCACTTGCGCGACCTTCGGCAATGGTTGTTTGAAGAGCCGCAGTACCACCACGCCCTGGATGCCGATGAGCGGCGCCGTTATGCCCAGGCGAACCATTTTGCGGGGAAATATTGCCTGCAGTTAGAGCAAAGGCACTGGCGGCGCAGCGGGCGACCGCAGGGGCATGGCTTGTTCGGGGAATTGAGGCGCTTCTACCGATTGTCCCAGTCCGACAAGATCAGTCATATTCATCGGCAATACGCGCCGGCTGTTTGATCGGCATAAATAGGCAAAAAGGAAGGTGGTCGGGGCAATCGTTGTATGACCGTTCCGGGCGAACCATGGTTGCATGGCGCGGTTCGCGTTTACCCGTCGAATAACTTAATGAAAGTTAAAGTAAAGGTAAATTTTCACAAATAACGCGTGTGTCAGGAGTAACTGCGTCGGGTAACGTGGTACAGTAAGATACTTGCAGTTTTCTTAAGCTTGATTGCACGGTCATTTGAGGCCGTCTGTCCAGGAACTGTTGAGAGCCTATGCCATGTTTAAAGTGACTCGCATATTCTGTCAGACCAACAGCGAAACTCAGTTGCCCGAGTGGTTCTTCCAGGCCCGGGAGGGCATTATTGGCCCCTATGAAAGTCGTGATGAGGCTGAACAAGTGCTCCAGGGTTTCATAGTCCATTGCCAGTCACGCGGTGCAGACGGAGGACGGGGCGGTCGCCAGAAGCAGGGTCTGGCGCTTGAGCCTATGGAACCCTTCCGGGTGGCCTGGCAGTTTGATCCGGTGAAGCGCAAGAAAGGCATTGACTCGATCAACTGAAGCCGCCACACGTCACTGATTGATCACATTCGGCAGAGCTGCGGTCTTGTCGGGGAACAGTGTGGCGATATCCTGGGGCAGGCCGGTAAAGTAGCCTTGGGCAAAGTCGATCCCAAATTCTTCCAGTAGCGCCAGTGTCGGAGCATCTTCCACTTGTTCGGCGATCGTGTACTTGTGGAAAGCAGTAGCAATTTCCGCCATGGCCTTTACCAGCACTTGGTCGTCCGGCCGCTCCCCCAGGTTGCGTATGAATGAACCGTCGATTTTGATGAATTCAAAAGGCAGCTGCTTGAGATAGTAAAAGGATGAAAAGCCTGTGCCGAAATCATCAAGGGCGAAGAGGCAACCGATGCTGTTGATGGCCTCCATCAGCCGCCGTGCGGCTGTCAGGTCTGCCAAGGCCGCTGTTTCAGTCATTTCGAAAATCAGCTGCCTTGGATCGAGGTAGTTTTCTTGCAGGAGCCGCTCCAGATGCCCCAACAGGTCGGGATCCCGAAAGGCGTGGGCCGAGAGGTTTACGGTCAGGGTGACAATCTGCCCGCGATCACGGGCACTGGCGAGGAACAGGATCGACTCGGAGAGCACCATGCGATCCACCACGTGGATCAAGCCGGAGCGCTCCGCTACTTCGATGAACTGGGACGGGCTGATGATGGTTTCATCGTCGCCGCGCATCCGCAGCAGGACCTCGTAGTGTCCCACGGTCATGGTCTTGATGCGCAGGATGGGTTGCACGTACAGCATGAATAGCTGCTGGGAGAGAGCCCTTTCCACCCGCTGTTTCCACAAAACGTGGTCATACATCAACTGCTGGCTCTGGTCATCGTTGGAGAGCAGGTGCCAGCCACCACGGCCACTTTCCTTCACTTGGTACATGGCCAGGTCGGCGCGGGCAAGAAGATCCTGAGCATCGTTGCTGTGTTCCGGGAACATGGCGATGCCGATGCTGGCCGATACTTTGTGAATGCGCTCTCCCTCGGGGAACTCCATGCCCTGAATGTGAGAGAGGATCTTCTTAGCCACCGATATGGCTTCCTCGGGACAAGAGCGGCTCAGGATCACGCCGAACTCGTCGCCGCCCAGCCGACCCAACAGGTCGACCTCGCGAAGAAGTCCCGGCAGCGATTCGCCCAGGCGTTTCAATAGACGATCACCGGCGCTGTGTCCGCTGGTGTCGTTGACGTATTTGAACTGATCAAGGTCGAAGAACAGCAGGGCGCCGCTGTGTTGGTAGCGCTTGGCCGATGCGATGGCCTGCTCCAGTTCCTGCTCGAAACGTCGGCGATTGAACAAGGCGGTCAGCGGGTCATGATCCGCGAGCCAGGCCAGGCGCAATTCCGCTTTCTTGCGCGCGGTGATGTCCATTCCCACGGACAGGATGACGGGAGACGATTCATCGTCGCCACGCAACCTGGAATGATGCCAGAAGACATTGATCACGCTACCGTCCCGCGCAAGCAGATCACACTCCGCTTCCAGATGCTCGCGTTCTCCGTCGACCAGTTCCACCAAGCGCTCCATGATTCCGATGCTGCCGGCTGGTGCTAACATCGAAAGGAAAGGCCGGCCGTCCAGGTCTTCCATATCGTACCCGGTGAGAGCCTGGCCATAGGTATTGACCATAATGATGCGATTTTTCCGGTCCTGGGTCAGGATGATGGCTTGAGCGGTATCCAGAACATGCGTAACGAAATTTCGCTCGCGCACAATCTCGCGCATACGTTGCGAGAGATCACGCGTTCGTTCCGCCACCTCCTCGTTTAATTCTTCCAGTTGATGGGCCAAGGCGATGGCCGTGTCGTTGAGCACGTCCACCTCGTCGCGGAAAACTTGCGAAGGCTTTGTGGAAGAGATGGCGGTGCGCACTTTGGAAAACGCCCCTTCCGCTAAGCTTGGCAGGGTTACGGCAGCCCGGCGCAGGCGCGACATGGGGCGCCACAAGGTAAGCAGTAAGATGATCTCCGACACCATCAGTCCACCGACGCCAAGCAGGATGCTGCGCTGGGTAGCGACGCGAATCTGCGCCACTGAATCGGAAATGTCCGAAATGGTTGCTAGGTGGGCCTTTTCCCGGCTGCCGAAACCCGCCAAGGAAAACAGCCGGATTTCAAATTGCCTGTCGTCGTACTTGAAGTGGCGCGGCGAATAGAGTTCACCTAGGGAGGGTGCCTTGCTCGCGAGCATACGCAGCAGGGGCAGGTTGCGCGGGGCGTTGCTCAGGACCATCACCTGGGCGTGCCACCCGCCGAGCCATCGATCGCTGTCGATCTGCGTTCGCGCTTCTGGCCCCTCCTGCTGGACGATAAGGCCGAGATCAGTGCCTGATACGCGCCGGAAATCCAGAATGACATCGGTCAAGGACATGCCAAGCACCAGGGCGCCCACTTCGCCGGCTGCGCCCAGGACGGGGGCTACAGCGTACTGCAGGCAAATTTCGCTGCAGTCGATGAAACTCTTCGGGGTTTCAGAATTGATTGCTTGCCGCACCGACTCGGCGAGCGAAGTTGAAGCATGAAGATCGACGGCTGTGCCATTGGATATCAACTGGTCGCCCTCGGAAGAAATCAAGGCGACCTTTTCGACCCCGAAGTTCATCTCCAGTACTGCCATCAGGCGGTCGACGACGGCACGCATGTCGGAGTCACTGATAGGCTGATTCACGGCCGCCTCGATGCCAGGCAGGGAGGCCACCATCGCCGTCAATTGCTCCAGGCGATTGTTGTATTGATCAAGGAGGCCCTGAACCTGCACCGCGTACTGGCTTTGCAACTCTTCCCGGCGTTGCGCGAATTGCTGGCGCATTTCGAGATAGTTAAGAGTCGCGTAAGACGCTGTTACCGCCGCCAAAACCAAGCTAGTCAGGATCAGCGCTTTCCACTTGATGCTGAGGAAGCGGGTCAGCGCGCGAGGCTGACTCATCTTGGTTGGGTGTGATCCCGGTTCGCTTCCTGGCAGCACTTGGAACCTCTGTACCGGCTGAAAGCCCGGTTGCTCGAATCGAGATGGTTCAATAAGGACTCGCAGGTGCTGGGTCGGACGTCCGGGTAGGGATGGCAGCGCCTTCCGGCAATTAAGTGGCTAACCCGACTGAACGCGCGATCGACCTGAAGTTTCCATTGGGGCATTTCTCGAGGAGCCGAATGGATAGTTGTTTTTGTGATCAAAAACCTTATGCGGGTCGGCCGGCAAGCGATTCTAGGGCGCCTTCACCCACATCCTCATCGCACTGCTCTAACAGTGTGATCTGCTTGTCTTGTATGCGCTTTGCCAGCGTGTGTCAAGTTTATGAGGCATAAGCAAAAATGTTAGAGCGAGACGTCACGGAGCGGACAGATGGCATGCCCGTCATGGCCGTTGGGCATCCCTTGGACGTCGTCACTCGCTGCATAAACCGGGATTAAGCGACATCCCGATTCTCTCCCCAGAAGTTGCCGCGGTCGGTCAGCATCTCCCAGACATGGACGTTTTTGGCCTTGACCTTCTCCAGGTAGTCAGGAACTTTGATGAGACACGGTTGGCGCAGCCCATGATAATTTGTCAGGGGCCCTATGGGCAGAAAGGCGATACCCATTGCGTTAAGCAGGCGGATCAGCGAAGGCTCCATCAAGGCGTAGAGGTGGGTCGTGCCGTGGCTGAGGTTGATGCGATTGAGGCAGGCAATCAAGGCCAGAGTGATGTGCGGCCAGGTTCTGCGTTCGTCTTCGCTGGCGTGGTAATACTGATTTTTCTGGGGGCCGATGCCGGCAATGGTGCCTTGTTCACCTGAGCGGCGCTTGAAGTATCCGGACACACAAAAGCGGGAAACTTCACCCAGGCACTCCCGTGGCACCGATTCCAACAGGTCCGTCCGCGTGAGGCGGCAGTGCCTTTCGATGGGAAACGTGGCATCGGGATCGTCTTTGTCCGCCATGATCAGTCGCGTGGTGGCGGCATATACACCGGTACGGCGGTGCTTGATCAGGTAGTGCTCAGAACGTTCGTCGTATTCGTCGAATTCCAGCCCGGTGGGATGCTCTTCCGTGTCTTCAAAGCCGGTTTCAAGGCAGAACACCTGATATCTGAGCCGATAAACAGACTCCTTGAGGGCCGCGGAATCAGCCGGAACCATGTCGAAGTACTCGTCAAACGAGTCAGCGATATTTCTTGGCATACTTGAGCCCAAGGGGAAGTTGCATTGCATCGAATTCGCATCAGCCGCGCCGTGGGCATGTTCTTCATGCCCATCACGCTCCCCGTGGACGCGGCAGCGATAGTCCGGCTTATCCCCTTTGCACAAGGTTGTCCTGGACCTACCTAGTATGGCACACGAAGCGCCTTGAGATACTGATTCCATATCCGAACCGTTAAAGCCAGCCGACCCGCTGTCAGTTTAACTATTGAGCAATGATGTGTCACTCGACTCATGCGCCGCTTGGAAAGGCAAGCGAAATAAGTCAACGGTCGTTCCGATAGTTAGTGGTTGGACCATTTCCGGTTTATCCCGGATTTAAGGCCTTAGGTTCAAAATCAAAGATTAAAATATACATTCCAGCTTCGCTTTGGACGGTAGGTTACTTAGGCTAGAAATCATTCCAATAGGATGACTGATGTTTTGCCAAGTCTGACTATCGATTAGCATTAAAGGCTGTGGACCTTACCCTGACTTTCATCAGGGACGGCGAGAAAAGCGAGAGCGATAACGGTAATGCAGGCTGCGTTCCCATACATTAATTCCTGTAGCGAAAACTTCGTACTTAGGGCCCCGACGCAGGCAAAACTCAAGGGCAATGAAAGGGTACATAGGCTGTTGAATAGAGCAAAAAACCGGCCCTTGTACTCGTCAGGAATTGATATCTGAAAGCTGGTAATCGCAAGATAGGTGACGAAAGCAATGCTGCCGCCCCAGATGCTTAGTACTGCGAGCATCGTCGAAGAGTCCTCGGTTTGCGCCAGGAAGTATAAAAATGGCCCTGAAATCCCCACCAACAAAAAACGGAGCCAGCGCACCCGACGATAGATTTTGGGGCGGGCGAACAACCAGGCCAAGATGACTAGATTGCCTCCAGCGAACGCCAATTCCAGTTGCGCAAGGCCTGACGCATCGGCTTTCAGAACATCACGTACCAAAAGCGGCAAATAGAAAAACAAAGGGGCAACAAAAAAATTCGCCAAGCCAAAACAAGCCATGAGTCGCGCGGCGGGGCGATGCGCTTTTAGGAATCCATAGCCGTAGGCTCGCGCTGCGTCCCCTGAGGTTTGGCCCGGGGACCGCACGGTGGGGAGCGTCATCACGAGCAATAGTGAGATCAGAAAACTGGCGGCGTTGAACCAGAACGCCGTTTCGGTCGCCCATGCGGCCAGCAGCATGCTGCCAACCAGGGCCCCCATGACAGCTCCAAGGTTGGGTATGGCGCTTTCGAGTGCTACCAGTTGCGAGAGCGATTCCGTGTCGCGGGATAGCGGCGAGAGCGATGCGCTAACTGCCGTATCGAAAAGCGGTTCAAATGAAAATATCAGAATGCAGAAGGCAAACAGCAACGGCAAATCAAGGGACTGGTGGTGAAGCAGGTAAGCCAGTCCGGCCATCAGTGTCAATCTGAGGAAATCGGCCGCCACCATGCAGGCGCGCTTGCTGTACTTGTCGATCAGCGCACCCAAAAATGGACCTGCCAGGGCAGCAGGTAGGGTGCTTGCGGCAAGGAGCAGGCCGAGGATAAGCTCACGGTCCTGCAGTTCGCTCTGGTCCACAACCCACCAGGATACTGCGATTGAGAAGAGACGGTCGCCGCTGACCGAGATGAATTGCGCCAGAAACATGACCACGATCGCATACCTTACCTGGCGAGGGTTGAGTTTCATGGCGAGGTCAGTGACCATGCGGATAGGAAGCCTTTCTCAAGCGCGACGGCCCTTTATTGTCTGGGAGAACCAAGGAATCTGGTCAGTCTGGGGTCACATTCTGGAGTCGATGACCGGGATCACTTTCCCTGTACGCTGATTTCTTCGCAGTGAGCCGGGTGCTGTCAACTGAATGGTCATCAAAGGCCGAAGCCGGTCCATGGGAAAGGTTTGATTGAGGTCGGCGCTCAATTCGTAAATCCTTTCCCTAAGGGTTTCGAGCCTAGCGGGGTCAATGTCCGATGCGGATGACTCAAACCGAATGTTCATCACGTGCTCGCCCCCCTTGGCACTCAATTCAACTTGCAGTGCGGTGAAATCGATTTGAAGTGAATGAAAAGCCGTGACGATGTCTTCGTGCCGCATCCAACAACCCCATAAGATCATGGCCGTATCCAGGCGCCCGAGGAGCTTGAACATCGGCGCGCCGTTGCCGCAGTGGCAATTTGGATCGCACCAGACGCCGCGGTCTCCCGTGCGGTAGCGAATCAGTGGCATGCGCGTGCGTGACAAGGAAGTGACGACCAACTCGTTGTCGACGACTTCGACGATGTTGTCGTGAAAGGCGAAGTGCTCGCCCGGCTCACAATGCAGGCATTGCCAGCCTATGGTCCCCGCCTCTGTGGATGCGTATCCGGCCGAGCGTATCTGCTTTGACTTCCAGATGGACCGCAAGACGGCTTCCGCCCCTGCGGTCATTATTTCCCCGCCGTAATAGACTTTCTCGATTCTGGTGGCGTGACCGAGGGTCTCGCTGTGTCGTGCCAAATGCACGAGCAAGGTGGGAATGCCGACGATGACATTGGGGTGAAAGCGATCAATCACCTCCAGGGCAAAAGCCAGGTTGGGGGTGAAACTGAGCGGCAGAATGGTCACGGGAAGGTGCGCCAGGGCGCGGTCGACCATCGAAAACGCACCGCACATGTCTCCTGCGCCAAAATAATTGACCACGCTATCGCCTGTCTGCATTCCATTCTGCTGGAAGTGGGAGGCGAGATTTCGGGTGATTATCTCCACTTCGGGTTGCGAATACGACACGTAAACCGGCGTAGCTGTGCTGCCGCCGGATGCGACTACGTAGCTCGCATTCCCTGAACTGGCGGGATGGAGTTCATTGAGGAACGCTTGAAATGAAACCTCGAGGTCACTCTTGCTGACCAGGGGCCAGTTGCTCAGTTCTCGATAGTCCCGCGGCGCGCGCTCCCGATAGAAGGGTACGTTGAACCTTGCAATTTCGAGAACGCGATGGAGATTATTGTCCAAGGTGTTGGGTATACGTGGGTCAGTCGACATCGGAACTATTGATTGCAAATGACGCTTCTTGGGTGGCTACAGCGCAGATTACCACCCGCTGCGGTTTCAAAACCTGACGGCGGCCGCCACACCGAACATATCCCAGTGCTGCGAATTATTCTCCCCACTGTTCTCAAGGGTCGAGGTCCAGCCCGTTCCATTTATCCGATGATATTCGGCACGAAGCATCAGCCAATCGGTCACATCCCAGCGGGCACCTACCGTAAAATCTTTGGCGAAGGTTTCGTAAGGCTGGATTCGATCTTCTGGTGCAGCATACATGTTTACTAATTCAGCGTACTTTTTGCCGTTTCGATCCGACTGCAATAGGTAATAAACATCGTAGCGCATGTAACCCTCTATGTTGTCGGTAAATTTATAACTCCCTTGGATATAATAGCTTTCACCATTTAAGTCAGAATCTGGTCTTAATGGGCCGAAGCCTCGGAACTCGGTTCCGCGAAGCGCGTACTCAGAAGTGATGCTCCAATACTCTTCATTGTATTGTGCTGAGAATATTATTGGTATGAAACTGAATCGACCGCTTTCATAGTTTTGACCGCCGCCTTTCGGTTCATACTTTGCGTTGACTTCCGCGCTGGTGACGCCAAGGCGAAACCTCCCGGAGTCCCACTCGTACATAAGTCGCCCAACCCAGGATAGTTCACCTTCTACATTGCCAGAATAGGGGTCAGAAATTACCGCTTTGAAAGTTGGGTCGCTTGTGCGTGAGTAGCCACCATTGAACTGCAGGATGAAGTCGCCA
This sequence comes from Methyloterricola oryzae, assembly GCF_000934725.1. Classification (NCBI taxonomy): domain Bacteria; kingdom Pseudomonadati; phylum Pseudomonadota; class Gammaproteobacteria; order Methylococcales; family Methylococcaceae; genus Methyloterricola; species Methyloterricola oryzae. The sequence continues at coordinate 199,602 of NZ_JYNS01000004.1, read as the reverse complement.
AAATCGGTTCGTCGCTCACCGTAGAGTTGAATCCCATCGCTGGATAAAGAAAGATTTCGGTCGACATCAAAGTATATCGACTGCGGAAGCAGGATACTTGGTCGGGTGAACGGCATGTCGCGCGTGTCGTTATAGAGGCCGTAAGGGTTTATGACGCGACCAAAGCGTAGCCCCCACAGGTTGTCCGCATCAGAAATGAAGCTGTAATCAAGAAAACCAAAATCGATACGTAAATCCTGATCGTCCGTTCGGCCGGCTCGGCGATATACGACTTGCAGAGAGGCCTGCAATTGAGATATCGGACGCCAGGATCCGTTAATACCCATTTCGGTGAAATCCAGCGAACCCATATTGGTGCTGTGTCCAAAAAACTCATTGCCTGTGGTATGCAGGTAGCTTTGCGATGCGAATCCATGAATCTGCACCGAGTCGGGAAGTTTCCATCCAGAAAATGCTGACAACCAGTTGCTATCCTTCACGTCAGCGAGCGCGGGTTTATCTAAATGTCCGTCTGCCGGATAAACCCAAGGCGCTGACATGCCGAGACAGAAGGTCAACACGATGTTTAGGCCTTTACCCTTGCCTGTCATTGCTCGCTCACTTTCACGATATTGATTCGACTGTCGATCAAGGTTGCTGGCAGATAACCTATAGCACCAGGCGTCGTTGCCACATGCTCGTACACCTGCCTTTCGTTATCCAACTCGACAGGAGCCTGACCTGTTCCTGAAAATACTAGCTTGTCCCAGTAACGCCGTAGCTGATACGGAAACATATCCATTACTTTCTTCGCGAACTCGATATGCATCGGGGAACTGTCATGCAGCACGAATACCTTGACGGGCAGGCCATTGGGCCAAGCGCGCAGACGCATGGTGAAGATCGCGTGAAGTTCCCGCATGCTCAGGCGGGACACCGGGACATCGGGGTTGCTAACAATTTCCAGAGCGGAAGCCGTTTCCACGCTCAATAGCAGAAGCAACACGAGGATGCGAAACAGCCGGAGTCTTCCTTCTGGGGAATAGGGCGTATTGCTTTCCGAAATTCCTGTTTTTCGGAGTTGCATTGTCACGCTGTAAGTTTTTCCACCTGCAACCTGAGTCCTGGCCAGGCGGCAGTTGCAATGTGAGTCGGTTGTAGGCGGTGAGAAAAGATAGGGAAGACGGATTCCACGCGCCGACAGCCGCGCATTGGATTCTTTGAAGCTTGGATGGAGAGCCGTGTTCCTTTTCGATCCATGACTAGGTAAATAACGTGTTCTAACGGCCTTTTTGACTGCCTTGAAAAGGGTAATGATCGTTTATCGTTTGTGCGCAATCGAGGGTTTCAACTAGGTTATCATCGTAAGGAAAATCACCTGTCGCCAATTGCATACATACCGATTCAGCTACAAGAATAACCAAGGATGTGCAAAACAGGCAAATAGATAAAATCCTTATGAGCGGAATTGGCCTAAACCGCCATGGCGGAGGTATGTCGATGGGAAGGTTTTTGGTGCTAAGCCGTTGACCTGCGGTCCTCGGAGGGCGCACGTGAGCGATTGTGGACCGGAGCGGCCGTTGAGTCCGCATCCGCGAGCGGGATCGAGGCCGCGCTAAGGCGGCATGATCTCCGCCTTGATGCGACCGTCAATGCGTGTGGTGATGGTGCGGTAGGTTAGGAGGGCCAGTGCTTCCTCGATGACGCTGCGGAAACTTGGCGGCGAACCATGGTCGAGTCGGGGAGGGCTGGAACCTCCGGCGCCCTGTCGAAACAGCGGGTATCCGTCTGCGAAGCCCCTGTTCCAGAGGAAATCCGTTGCGGCGGCGCTGTAGCGTCGCTTCAGGTCCAAGGGCTCGAGCCTGGCATCCCCGAATCGCTGCACCCAAACGTCGCTTGGGTCGATATGGGTGAGTGGGTTCTCAGCAGGCCCGCTGATCCGATAGCGAAAGCGGATGCCGGAGACCTGCAGGAACCCGCCGTAGCCCAGGTGGGCTTTCGCGATGGAGTGGCGTAATAGGTCGAGGAGTTCCACCCCCGTGATCTGAAAGCTCACCACGGTGTCGTCAAAGTAATAGAGGCCTTCCAGGTCCGCAGCGGTCACGGGACCCGGCGGAATGTTGTCGTTGATGCGAATACCGCCCGCGTTGAGGAGGGCGACATCGGTGCGCATGCGCGCGCGCAGGGTGTCAGCGAGGAAATTGCCCAGTGCCGTCTCGCGGCGGCGGACGGCGGCTTCCAGGCCCTCCAACGGATGAATTGTGCTGGCGACGACCGTCGCGCCATCGCGGCCCGTGGTCTTTTTGATGGCGGTGGCCAGGCGTTCCAGGGAACGGTCCACCTCGGCCTGCACCAGTCGATCTTGAGGGATGGTTGTATCGAGGACGACCCGATGCGGCGTGACGGCGGGGGGTTGGCCGGTCTTCAGGGTGACGTGGTGGATGATTGCGCTCAGGTTATCCGCATCGGCCTTGGTGATCCAGGTTTTGCCCACCCGCTCCTGGATATGGAAATGCTCGTGCCCACCCGCGATCAGATCGATTTCGGGGAACTCACGCGCCAGCCATTGGTCCTGCTCCAGATCCTGATGGGTCAGAGCCACGATGACTTCGGCACCTTCCCGTTGCAGTGCGGAGATGACGGTTCGGACCAAGTGGCAGCGCTCGTCCTCCGTGTAGCGATAGCCCACGTAGTCCTGCTCGGTGGAATTCAGGGTAAGGGCAAACAATCCAATTCTGACGCCATTCACGTCGCGCAGCAGGTGGTGCGGCACGGGGACCCGCCGATCCCAGTCCTGAAGGGGCGCGCCCTGGCTTGGACGGTAACGCACGTTCGAGGATATCCAGGCAAAGTCCGACTGGGCAATGCGACCGAGCAGGATCCCTGGGTCCGGGTTGTCGAATTCGTGATTCCCGAAAGTGACGACCATGTTGGGATCGAAGGCGTCACCGTCGCCATCCAGCAAATTCATGACACGCACCATGGGTTCGGCCGCCAGGTACTTGCTCATCACGGACGGGTAGAGGAAATCGCCGGCGTGCAGCAACAGCACGGGGCCGCCGCCGTCGCTTTCAAGCTGTCGGCGCAGTGATCTGAGGCGCGCAAAACCGCCCACGGTGCCGTTTTCCAGCCCTTCGACCTTGTAGGTGTCATTGACCTGCAGAATGCGCAGATGCCGGACGCCGGAATTCTCCCCAGGCGCTTGCCTGATCGGTGCGGCGCAGGCGAAAAGCCCCAAGGCGACCAATCCAAAAACCGTAAGCCGGAGCTTGCGGTACAGAGGGCGTGGGGAATGCCGCAGAATCAATGGCGCATCTCCCTGTGCTTGCCAGGATCAGATGACTTTGGAAAAGCGCCTGCCGGCCTCCGTTGCCTCGTTCAGGTAGCGGTCGAACACCATGCAAATGTTGCGTATGAGCAATCGGCCCGCTGGACGCACGCGCAGCCATCGGCCGTCGATTTCCAGCAGGCCATCGGCAGCCATACCGGACAGCGCCTCGATTTCGTCGGCGAAGTAGCGGTCGAAATCGACGCCGAAGCGGTCTCGTTCAAGCTGGAAGTGACAGATGAGTTCATTGATGACCCTTCGGCGCAGCTGATCGTCGGCATTCAGGGTGATGCCACGGAACACCGCCAAGCCTTCGTCATCGACCCGTTGGCAATAGCGCTCCAGATCCCGCTCGTTCTGGCTGTAGCTGTTGCCGATGCGCCCGATAGAACTGACGCCCAGCCCCACGATGTCGCATTCCCCGTGGGTGGCGTAACCCTGGAAATTGCGCGACAGCGTGCCTTCGCGCTGGGCGATGGCCAACTCGTCATCCGGCTTGGCGAAGTGGTCCATTCCGATATAGACGTAACCGGCGTCGATCAGCTTGGTGATGGCGTGGCGCAGGATGTTCAGCTTTACCTGGGGCGCAGGCAGTTCATGCTCGTTGATCTGCCGCTGCGTCTTGAACATGCTGGGCAGATGGGCGTAATTGAATACCGAGATGCGGTCCGGGTTGGCGGCCACGATCTTATCGAGGGTGCGGTCGAAGCTTTCGACGCTCTGTAGCGGGAGACCATAAATGAGATCGACGCTGATGGACGTGAACCTGCAGTCGCGTGCGGCTTGCATGACCGCCAAGGTCTGTTCCTCGCTCTGCAGGCGGTTGACGGCCCGCTGCACCGCAGGCTCGAAATCTTGCACGCCGAGGCTGAGCCGGTTGAATCCCAGGCGGCGCAGGAATGTCACTTTGGCCGGGTCCACGGTACGCGGGTCGATTTCAATCGAATATTCGCCGGCATCGTGGTCAAGCAGGCTGAAATGGCGACGGGTGTGGTCCATCAAGGCCTGCATCTGGTCCTCGGCCAGGAAGGTCGGTGTACCGCCGCCCCAGTGCAGCTGCGCGACAGGTCGCGCGCGATCGAACAACTGACCCTGGTGCTCGACTTCCCGGTGCAGACTCTCCAGGTAGGCGATGGTGTGGGCTCGGTTCTTGGTGACGATCTTGTTGCAGCCGCAGTAATAGCAGACGGTTGCGCAGAACGGTATGTGGAAATACAGGGAAAGCGGAACTGGTTCGGCGACCGCATGGCTGGCGCGGGCGTGCTCGAGGTACTGCGCATTGCCGAAGGTTTCGGTGAACTGGACAGCGGTGGGATAAGAAGTGTAGCGAGGTCCTTGGCGGTCGTAGCGGCGGATGAGTTCCTCGTCGAAAATGGGCAGTTGCTCGGTCATGGGCGCGCGTGGGGCTCGGCCTCAGTAATTCAGGAACAGGCTGAGCGAGAGGATATGGGAAATGCGGTCCGCGGCTTCCGACTTCTGGATGTACTGGTTCATGTACCCCAGTTCGGTCCGGATGTGTTCATCAAAGTTGTAGCCCAGCCCCGCGAACAAGCGGTTCTGGTCGAGGCCTGCATGCACGGTGCCGGTATTGTTGAGGTTTACGAATACTTCGTCCCAACCGACCAGGCTGAAATCCTGCGCGAACGGCAACGGGTAGGCGAGCTTGAACATCTGCCGGAAGCGGTAGGCGGTGTCCGGCTGGCCGATGAAACGCTCTTCGAAACGGGTGCGGCTGCTGTAATTCCCCAGCGCACTTTTGTCCGTCCACAGGAATTGCTGCCACAGGCGCTGCTCGTTGAAGGAATCGGTGGTGAAAGGCTCCATGGTGGGGGCATAGGCGTAACCCAGCCACAGACTGGCGTTGGAATTCAGGGCATAGCCCAGGCCTGGGCGCACCATGCCTTGCGAGAGGGACGAGGTGTCGTTGCCAAAACGGCCTTGGCCTTCCATCCAGTACCGGAACGACTGCAACGCCGGACTGAGCACGCCGAGCGTGCCGGTAGCAGTGATGGCTGCCCAGGTTTGAAAATCTTCCGCCGTCGGGTCGGCTCTGGCTGCGGCCGGTATCAGTGCCAGAGCCAACGCGATTGCCCGGCTGCGGTGGAATTGCATGGGGTTGCTGTGCATGGATCGAATAAGCCCTGTGGATCGTCTTGAATGCAGATTGCTGCTTCGCGCCACGTGTCAACAGCCGCGACGAGGCTGGCGCGCAAAATCTTCAGGCGTGGCCGTGCAGTTCTTGGTGCAAGGCCATGAATTCTTCGGTAAGCCGATGATCTGGCACATAATGGATCAGCGGCTTGGATTCGCTGTGGGATTCGCGCACCTTCACCGAGGGCGATATCTTGCTGTCCAGAACTCGATGGCCTTCCTCAACCAGTTGGCTGACCATCTGCTGCGGCAGGTTGGCGCGTCCCTGGAACTGATTGACGACGATACCCTCCATTTGCAGGTCGGCGTTGTGGTCCGCCTTGATTTCCGCGATGGTGGAAAGCAAGTTGTACAAGGCCTCGCGCGAAAAGGCGTCGCAGTCGAAGGGGACCAGGCAGCGGTGCGCGGCGATCAGGCCCGAACGGCTGTAGAAGTTCAGCACCGGCGGCGTGTCGATGTAGATCTCGTCGAATCCTTGCAGCCCCTCCAGCGCCTCGCGCAGCTTGTAGATTTTGTAGCGGGTTTCCAGGCGGCTGTGCAGCGGCTCCAGTTCCGGGTGCGAGGGGATGACGTAGAGGTTCTCGAACGGCGTGCTGTGGATGCAATTCTCCAGGCCCGTCAGACCGTTCTTGCCGAACAGGTTGATGCTCAGCGTCTCCTTGAAGAAGTGTGCGATGGTCTTGTCCGGGTCGGTGATCTTGCGGCCCAGTAGGTAGTGACTGGAGTTGCCCTGGACATCCAGGTCGACCACCAGTGTCTTCTTCTCGTCGATCGCACTGATCGCTGCCAGGTTGCACGCGATGGTGGATTTTCCGACGCCGCCTTTCTGATTGAAGATTACCCTGCGCATGATGTCCTCGTATGCATACGTTCTGGTCGATGAATAGCCCTGACTTCGCCCGCTCCGGACGAGAATCCGGCGCGCTTTCCCGGGCCGGATTGTCCACCTTGGGATTATACGACCGTAATCCCTCAACCGGTACCGGGTTATGGCGCCGCGCGCCGTCCTCCGGCTTTAGCTTTACGCAGGCCTCCTGTATTCTAACGCCTTTTTCTCGTACCGATCGAACGACGAATGGAAGAACATTACCAGCCTCGCGAGGTTGAAGAAGAGGCGCAAAAGGCCTGGGAAGACGCGCGCGCGTTCAAGGCTTTCGAAGACCCGGCCCGGGACAAGTTCTACTGCCTGTCCATGTTCCCCTATCCCAGTGGACGCCTGCACATGGGGCATGTGCGCAACTACACCATCGGCGATGTCATCAGCCGCTTCCAGCGCATGCGCGGCAAGAACGTGCTGCAGCCCATGGGCTGGGACGCTTTCGGCCTGCCCGCGGAGAATGCCGCCATGCAGAACAAGGTGGCGCCGGCGGCCTGGACCTATGCCAATGCCGACGCCATGCGCGCGCAGCTCAAGTCCCTGGGGCTAGCTATCGACTGGGACCGCGAGCTGGCGACCTGCAAGCCGGATTATTATCGCTGGGAGCAATGGCTGTTCACCAAGCTGTTCGAGAAGGGACTGATCTACAAGAAGACCGCCCCGGTCAACTGGGATCCGGTCGACCACACCGTGCTTGCCAACGAGCAGGTGATCGATGGGCGCGGCTGGCGTTCCGGCGCGCTGGTGGAAAAGCGCGACATTCCCATGTACTTCATGCGCATCACCGATTACGCCGACGAATTGCTGGCGGAACTGGACAATCTGCCCGGCTGGCCGGAGCAGGTGAAGACCATGCAACGCAACTGGATCGGCAAGAGTTACGGTTGCGAGGTGCACTTCCCCTATGCGGACGGGGAGGGTGTAGTCAAGGTCTACACCACCCGGCCCGACACCCTGATGGGCGCGACCTATGTGGCCGTGGCCGCCGAGCACCCCCTGGCCCTGGAAGCGGCCGAAGGCAATCCGTCTCTGGCGGCTTTCATCGAGGAATGCAAGCAGGGCGGTACCGCGGAGGCGGAACTGGCCACCATGGAAAAGAAGGGCATGGATACTGGCCGCTTCGTCATCCATCCCCTCAACGGCGAGCAACTGCCGGTGTGGGTCGCCAATTACGTGCTCTGGGGTTACGGCGAAGGCGCCGTGATGGCGGTGCCGGCCCACGACGAGCGCGATTTCGAGTTTGCCTGCAAGCTGGGCTTGCCCATTCGCCAGGTGATCGATGCCAGGCCAGCCGACGCGCCGGCATTCAGCCTGGAAGCCTGGCAGGACTGGTACGCCAGCAAGGAGGGCGTGTGCGTCAACTCAGGCCGCTACGACGACATGAATTTCACCCAGGCGTCCGACGCCATCGCCGCCGACTTGCAAGCCAAAGGCCTGGGCCAGAAGCGCACCCAGTTCCGCCTGCGCGACTGGGGCATCTCGCGCCAGCGTTACTGGGGCTGTCCGATTCCGATCATTCATTGTCCGACGTGCGGCGACGTGCCGGTGCCCGAGGACCAACTGCCCGTGGTGCTGCCCGAGGATGTGGTCATCGATGTGGGTTCGCCCCTGAAAAAGATGCCGCAGTGGTTCCAGACCGGCTGCCCGACTTGTGGCGGGGCTGCGGAGCGGGAAACCGACACCATGGACACCTTCTTCGAGTCGTCCTGGTACTACGCCCGCTATGCCTGCCCTGATGCGGCGACCGGCATGCTGGACGAGCGCGCCAATTACTGGCTGCCCGTGGACCAGTACATTGGCGGCATCGAGCACGCCATCCTGCACCTGCTCTATGCGCGTTTCTTCCACAAGCTCATGCGCGACGCCGGTTTGGTTGCCTGCGACGAGCCCTTCACCAATCTGCTGACCCAGGGCATGGTGGTGGCGCCCACCTTCTACCGGGAGGCCGATGGCAAGAAACACTACTTCGGTCCGACCGAGGTGGACGTGCAAAGCGATGACAAGGGCCGGCCCTTAGGCGCCACCCTCCGCGCGGACAGCCAGGCGGTGACGGTGGGCAGCATCGAGAAGATGTCCAAGTCCAAGAACAATGGCGTCGACCCGGAAATCCTGGTCAATAAGTACGGGGCGGATACGGTGCGCCTGTTCACCATGTTTGCGGCGCCGCCGGACCAGTCCCTGGAATGGTCGGACAGCGGCGTGGAGGGGGCCTTCCGGTTTCTGAAGCGCCTATGGCGGCAGGTGGCGCAGCATGCGCGGGGCGAGAAGCCCGGCCCGCTGGACACCTCCAGCCTGAATGACGCGCAGAAGGCCATGCGCCGCCAGGTGCACGAGACGCTACGCAAGGTGACGGACGATTATGCGCGCCGCTACACGTTCAATACGGCCATCGCCGCCAACATGGAACTGCTCAATGCCCTGTCGCGCTTCGAAGACGAGAGCGAGGCGGGCCGGGCGATCCGGCAGGAGGCGCTGGAATCGGTGGTCTTGATGCTGTCACCCATCGTGCCCCATGCATCGCATCGGCTGTGGCGGGAACTGGGTCACCCGGAAATGGCGGTCAATACGCCGTGGCCGGCGGTGGATGAGGCGGCCCTGGTTCAGGACACCATCGAGCTGGTCCTGCAGGTCAACGGCAAGCTGCGCAGCAAGATCAGCGTGGCGGCGGATGCTTCGCGCGAACTCGTTGAGGGCGTGGCCCTGGCGGACGAGACCGCCCAGCGTTTCATGGAGGGCAAGCCGCCGAAGAAGGTCATCGTGGTTCCCGGCAAGCTGGTCAACATCGTGGTATGAGGCTCATGTCCATGCGCGCGCGTATCCCCCGCCTTCTGTTGCTCGCTGCGGTCTTGGCTGTGACGGCGGGCTGCGGATTCCATTTGCGCGGCTCGGGTGGCCCGACCTTCGCCAAGGGCATCCTGCTGCAGGGGATCGGCTCCAGCAATGCGCTGTACGGCGATTTCAGCACTGCGCTGGGCCTGGTGGGCGGGCGCCTGGTGAAATCGCCCGCCGAAGCTGCGGGGATCGTGCACGTCTACCGCGCCTATCATTCCCGGCGCTCCCTCACCTTGAGCCGTTTCGGCCGCAGTACCGAGTTCGACCTGTTCTATCGCATCGTATACGACGTGCGAACCCCGGAAGGGGAAGTGCTGTTGCCGCGCCAGGACATCGAAGTGCGGCGCGACTACTTCAACGACCAGACCCTGCCGCTGGCGCAGGTCGCCGAGGAAGGCGTGATGCGCACGGAGATGCAGCAGGAGGCTGCGCAGACCCTGTTGCGCCGGGCCATCTCGGCGTTGAACAAGCCGCCGCCGGGGAAGTCGTGAAGCTCAAGCTGGATCAGTTGCCGGATGCCCTTCGCAAAGGCATCGCGCCGGTCTACCTGGTTTCCGGCGACGAACCCTTGCAACTGGGCGAGGCCGTGGATGCCATCCGCGAGGCCGCGCGCGCCAAAGGCTACGCCAGCCGGGAACTGTTCTATGTCGACAGCGGTTTCGAGTGGGGCCAGTTGCTGGAGGCGGCGGAATCCTATTCCCTGTTCGGTGATCTGCGCATTCTCGACCTGCGCCTGCCGGGCAAGCCGGACAAGGCCGGCGCCGATGCGCTGGTGCGCTATGCCGAGCGGATTCCCGAAGATGCCGTGCTCATCGTCAGCCTGCCGAAGCTGACGGGCGACGAGCAGAAGAAAAGCCGCTGGTTCCAGGCGCTGGAGCCCAAGGGCGTTTTCATCCAGGTCTGGCCACTGGAAGGTCCCCAGCTCATCGCTTGGCTGGATCGGCGCATGGGCGCCCGCAACATGCTGGCCGACCGGTCCGGGCTGGCCCTGCTGGCGGCGCGGGTGGAAGGCAATCTGCTGGCCGCGGCCCAGGAAGTGGAGAAGCTGCACATCCTCTGCGGTTCGGGACGGATCGAGGACGAGATGATTCGCAAGGCGGTGGCGGACAGCGCCCGCTACGATGTGTATGACCTGTCCGAGGCAGCCCTGCAGGGCCAGTTGGTGCGCTCCAACCGGATACTGGCCGCGCTGCGCGCTGAAGGGATTGCCGCCGCCGTGGCCTTGTGGGCGCTGGCCCGCGACCTGCGCGTGGTGGCCTCCGTGCAGGCCGCGGTGGCGGACGGCTCCACCCCGGATGCCGCGTTCAGCCGGCTGCGAATCTGGGACAGCCGCAAGGCCGGGATGGTTAAAGCACTGCAGCGGCTGGACCGCGAGCAGGTGCGGCAGTCCTTGCTGGCGTGTTCAAGATCCGATCGCATCATCAAGGGGCAGGACACCGGGGAAGCCTGGGACGCGCTGTTGGATGTGTGCATGACCATGGCGGGCCGGGGACCCGCGTCGCGACGTCTACGGGAGGACATCGCCTGAACGGCTCCGCACGCCGGCCTTTCATTGTTTAACCCCCTATTCAACGCCAGAACCTGTCCGTGACCCATGAATATGCCCGCTCGATTTTCCGATTCTGACGACATCAACAGTTATATTCTTGCCGTGGGCGAACGCGCCCGCACCGCGTCGCGGCTGATTGGCCGTGCCGAGACTGCGGCCAAGAATCGTGCCTTGGCGGCCATCGCGGCGGAACTGGAAGCGCGCGCCGATTTTCTGATTGAGGAAAACGGGCGCGATCTGGAGGCCGGCCGCCAGAAGGGACTGGAAGCGGCCATGCTGGAGCGTCTGGTGATCGACGCCAAGCGGGTTGCGGCCATGGCGGAAGGCCTGCGCCAGGTGGCGGCCCTGGCCGACCCCGTGGGCGAGATTTCCGGGCTGACCTTTCGGCCCACCGGGATTCAGGTCGGCCGCATGCGCGTGCCTCTGGGGGTGGTGGGCATCATCTACGAGTCGCGTCCCAACGTGACGGCGGATGCTGCGGCCCTGTGCCTGAAATCGGGCAATGCCTGCATCCTGCGCGGCGGTTCCGAGGCCATCCATTCCAACAAGGCGATTGCGGCTTGCATCCGCACCGGACTGGAACAGGCCGGACTGCCCCAGGACGCCGTGCAATTGATCGAAACCACCAACCGTGCCGCCGTCGGGGCGCTGCTGAATCTGGACAAGCACGTGGATGTCATCGTCCCGCGCGGAGGCAAGGGATTGATCGAGCGCATCATGGCAGAGTCGCGCATCCCCATCATCAAGCATTTGGACGGCATCTGCCATGTCTACATCGATGAGGGCGCCGACCGCGACAAGGCCCTGCGCATCGCGCTCAACGCCAAGACCCACCGTTATGGGGTCTGCAACGCCATGGAAACCCTGCTGGTCGCGGCGAGCTGCGCCAACGACCTGCTTCCGGAAATGGCCCTGAAACTGCGCGAAAAAGGCGTGGAGATTCGAGGCTGCGAAGTGACCCGCACCTACATCCCCGACTGTGTTGCGGCGACAGAGGCGGATTGGGATACGGAATACCTGGCGCCCATCCTGTCGATCCGGGTGGTTTCCGGACTCGACGAGGCGTTGGAGCACATTCAGCGCCATGGTTCCCAACACACCGAAGCCATCGTCACCGAGGATTACACGCGGGCGCGGCGCTTCCTGCGGGAAGTGGATTCCAGTTCGGTGATGGTGAACGCCTCCACGCGCTTTGCCGATGGCTTCGAGTATGGCTTGGGTGCGGAGATCGGCATCAGCACCGACAAGCTGCACGCGCGCGGTCCGGTCGGCCTGGAAGGCCTGACCACGCAAAAGTTCATCGTCCTAGGCGATGGTCACGTGCGCGGCTAAGACCGCTCAGAGCCGATGCTGATCGGCATCTTTGGCGGCACCTTCGATCCGGTGCATTTCGGGCATTTGCGCACGGCCCTGGAGGTGTGTGAAGCCCTGGAACTGGATGAAATGCGCTGGGTGCCTTGCCGCCAGCCGCCCCACCGGCGCCAGCCGGTGGCGTCGCCGGACGACCGATTGCAGATGCTGGAACTCGCTCTTCAAGGAGCGCCCGACTGTTTCGTGCTGGACCGGCGCGAAATGGAGCGGGAAGGTCCTTCCTACATGGTCGATACGCTGGCGTCCATGCGTGAGCAGTGGCCGAAAGCGTCCTTGTGCCTGGTGCTGGGGCAGGATGCGTTTCTGGGGCTGGACCTCTGGCACCGCTGGCGTGAATTGCTGGACCTGTCGCATATCGTGGTGATGCGCCGGCCCGGCGCGTTTCCCCTGGACTCCAACCCGGCAGTTGCGGAATGGGCTGGCTTGCGCATGACCGCGCAGGGCGCGCGTCTGCGTGGCGAGCCCTTTGGGCTGGTGCATGCCGTGGAGGTGACGCAGTTGCCGATATCCGCGACCGCAATCAGAGCTATCCTGGCAGGCCGTCGCCGTGCGGACTATCTGCTGCCGTCGCAGGTGATGGCGTACATCCGCGCCAAAGGCCTCTATTCGACGGCGGTATGAGGCGCGCGCCTTTCAGAAGGCGGGACCATGTCCCGCTCCGTGGTCTACTCGGACGCGGGTTCGTTGAAATCGATGCCTAGAATTGACCAGTTTTCGGCGTTGCCCACGTCACCGCCGGCAAACTGAATCTTGCACGCATATTTCCGCGTAGCCATGCCTTGGCCTTCGACGGGCACGGTCACCTGGGAACGGATCACATAGGTCCTGCCACCCAGGGCCCAGGCCTCGTAGATCGAGTCATCGAACTGGGCCGTTTCCGGAATCTGGTTCTCGTCCTTCATCGCCGCCTTGCATTGCAGCAAGGCAAAGTCGGTGCGCTGGTTGCTGATCTTGCCCAGTTCCTCGTGTTCCTCATCCGGAACCAAAAACAGTTCCGAGTCCATCACCTTCATCACCAACGGCACGACCACCTTATTGGTCACGACATAAAGCAGGACGATGAAGACCGCCAGCAAAGGCATGGAATACCTGGCGGGAAGGGATTTCAGCTTGTCAAACATGATGTCCTCTCTGGATGGTGTGGTAGCCGGCCGGTTTCCGCATCGGCTCTCTTTGTTCTAGTACAAAACCCGTGATACGGCCGCTCGTGGCAACTGGGCCAGGCGGTATTGCTGAACTGCTGGCAGATTTCTTGCTGTCCCGCGTCATTTTGAGGCAGAGCCGTGCAAATGTATAGCTCTCATCGCGTGCCTTTCGTGCCTGGTCTTGGACCTACTGCTGTGCTTCGTGGCACTGCGGATGCCGTCCCATTTAAGAATCCCTTACGAATGCATCGGAATCGGGCGCCTGGCCATTCGTCCGCAGGCTCGGCTTTAAAATAATAAAAATCCGCATAAGGACCTTTGCTTTGGTCATACGATCAGTCGCTTATCGGGCACGCGGAACTGATCGGCCCGGGATCGCTTCCCGTCGCCAAGTCGCTTTGCTCCCCGCAGCGCGGCCGGCTTTTCACTCATGTCACACGCATGTGACAGCCATGGAAAGAGGCTGGTTGGACGTTAACTTCCCCCCGCCTGGTATCCCATGGCGCTCCTAGCCGCTTGATCTTTCTCGATGATGTCGTTACGTGGCGACAAGTCTCCGCACCCATCCTGGACAAGAAAATAAGGAGGTTTACCCATATGAAAAAATTTACATTTCTCATCTCCATGTTGCGATGGATGAGCTTAACAGATTGATAAAACAATAAAAAAATTTAATGGCACGATATTGGAATATGTCTGTGAAAACTGGCGATGTCCGAATCAACTCTGTCCTCTGAGTGGATGACGAGAAGGCAAGTTTCTCAGAAAAAAATTTTCTGTCTCGGTTCTGCGACAGTCTTGCCCAGAAAATTGAGAAAAGGACTTAGAAGGTCAGGGTTGGCCTGAATGGATGGGTGGTTCGGTTATGTGTCACAAATTTGAGAATTTTGCCTGGGTTTGGTGCGTTATTTCAGGCGGTTATAGACCGGGCTGGAAGACGGAGTAAGGGTTATAAGTACGCGTGAACCTGCCGCAGGGAAGGCGGAATTAAGTTTGTGTAAGAGGAAGACTGATTCCTGTCAGGCCAATGAGGCCAAGACCCTGTGATGACGGTTGTGGTGGTGAATGATTTCAAGATTTTGAAGTTAGTTTGTGGTTGTAAGGCTTGGTATTAATCAAACGGTTACAGGCGGTTTGCCTGAACCAAAAAACCAAATAATGAGGTATTTCGACATGCGACATTTCACTAGAGCCCTCGTATCGACTGTCTTGCTCGGATTCGGGGCTGGCCAGGCTGCGCATGCCGAACTGGCCATGAACGGCCTGCCCCACCCGGTCAACAAGTTCCCGTTGTGGATCAAGGATTCCAAAAATGTCACGCTGCAACTGTGTTTGGATGGTCCGGGGACGGCAACCGGCGCCCCTGGCGACTACTGCTTCTTTGATCCGGTGGAAGAGGGCAATACCTTTTCCGAGCAGATCGGCTTTGGCCCGGAAGCATTCTGGTGGATGGCGGAAGCCTCGGTGCCCGTGAACGACGGCAGCGCCGATCTGACCCTGGCCCTGGAAGCGGCGTGGGCAGCAGAAATTCCTGAAGACGGCCAGCAGTTCGCCTTTGGACGGGTGCGTATCCGTATCGATGCGCCGGTGGCCGGAACCTACAAGGTCTGGCACCCCTATGCCTGCGAGCCTGAGATCTACCAGGTGACTACCCCCGGTCGCCGGGCTATCAACGTGACCCGCGACCTTGGTGGCGGCGCGCCTTTCGCCGACATGCTGACCGGCGAAGTGGGCCCGTTTCTGGTGTGGGATGAAACCTTGCCGGCGCCTCCGGCGGGCTATGTGGGCGACGGTGCGACCCCGCATGGCGTGACCGGCAGTCCCTGCGGCGCAAATGGCAACGTCTTCCGCGTAGAAGGGCCCGCTGGCGCCAACCTGGGTGGGCCGGTCGGCAGCGAAAACGTGGTCGAAACCTGGGATTTCACTGTCATGGGCAAGATCTTCGACAGTGCAACTACGCCCTATCCGGTGGTCATTGACGGCGCCACCTTCTACCGCAACCAGGCTGGAACTTCGGCCCGCATGAACGTATGGGCGCAGTCCGATCCGACGGCCCTGCTGACCCGTTCCGGGCAGCCGGGCTCCGCGCAGACCATGGAGAGCGATGGCGAGGGACGCTTCTTCAACCGCCGATCTTATTCCAACAGCAACTGCACAAATTTCAAATCCACGGTGACGGTGAGTACCGAGAATGCGATGGGCAAAACCACCGAGACCGCACCGCTGACCGACAGTGTGAAGATCACCAGCGCGGTGTATACGCCCGCCAAGCACGAGTTGAAGGTAGTTGCGACCACCAGCGACGAGTTCAAGCCGGCCAGCCCTAACGAAAGTGATCCCCTGAACGGCATGGCCCGCACCCTGACCGCACGGGCTGGCTCCAGGTCCGAAGTGATGATTCCCGATCCGGTTACCGCGGGGAAATACAGCTTCATCTTCACCAACATGTATGCGCCGCCGGCGAAGGTCGTGGTGACCTCCGACCTGCAAGGCCGCGACGAGGAAGTGGTCACCCCTTGACCCCGGGGCGGAGGCGCTTCGCCGCCTCCGCCGCTCGAAAGAATTCAATCACTTGATGCTGCCGCGCCGTTGCGGTGAGCCCCGGCTTTGCCAAGAATAAAGAGGAATGCCCAATGAGAAGTCGTAAAGACAGTTCGGAACTTGCGGTCGCAGGGCGCGAAAGCGAGTCCAATCCGGCGACCCAGCTTGCATTTTCGACCCTGGTGCTGATGCTGGCTGCCTCTTTGGTGAATGAGGCGGAAGCCGCGGTAAGCTGCGCCCGCACGATCACTGCCGACGTGGTCGCCATCGACCAACCCCTGATGTTCAACCGCCTTGGTGCCACCAATGTCAACGGGATGATGTATGCCCTGAAGCGCGACGTGGTGTCTTCCAGTTCGGGGATGCCGGGGCCGGGCAGCGCCATGCTGCGTCCGGACAAGCGTCCCCGTCCGTTGGTGCTGCGCGTCGCGGAAGGCGACTGCCTCACGGTGAATTTCGAGAACTGGCTGTCGCCGGTGGCCAATTCGAAAAACGCGGCCAACCCCTTGATGAAGGTGGACGATCAGGTCGCCGACCGCATGGCCGGCTTTCATTCCCAGGGCCTGCAATTGGCGGGCAGCATTCAGGACGATGGCAGTTTCGTCGGCAAGAACGCCAACAGCCTGGTGCCGCCCGGCGGCTCCGCCGTGTACCGCCTTTACGCCGAGCATGAGGGCACTTTCCTGGTGACCAGCCACGGCGCCACGTTCGGCGGCGACGGCTCGGCAGGCAACAGCGCCAACGGCCTGTTCGCGGCCGTCAACGTGGAGCCCAGGAATGCCAAATTCTATCGGAGCCAGCTGACGGAAGAGGAGATGCGCCTGGCCACCACAGGCACTACCACCAACGGACAGCCCATCCTGAACTACGAGGCGCGCTATCCGAATGCAGAGCCCTGGAACCAGGAAGGCAAGGCCGGGCTGCCCATTCTCAACATGCTGGACGGCACCACGCTGGTTCATTCCGACATCAATGCCATCATCGCGGGCCCCAAGCCGGACGGCGGTTTCCCGGTGGGCACCTACCCGCTGGAGAAGGCTGGCAAGCGCAATCCCAGCCTGCCTAATCGTCTGGAAGCTTTCCGCGAGTTCACCGTCATTTTCCACGACGAAATGTCGACGGCCAACGCGTTTCCGAAATTCTATGAGCTCAAGCCAGGGAACCCTCTCGGATACACCCTGCATGCCCTGGGTGATGTCTTCATGATCAATTATGGGTCGGCGGGTGTAGGCAGCGAGGTGATCGCCAACCGCCTGGGCGTGGGTCCCATGCACGACTGTCTTAGCTGCGTGGGCGAGGAATTCTTTCTCACCTCGCACGCGGTCGGTGACCCGGCCATGGTGGTGGACGTGCCTGCCAACGCTGGTCTAGAAGGGCTCGCGCCAGGAGAGGTTCCGCCGCCTGGCACCACGGGTCCCAAAGCCAGCATGGCCTACTACCCGGATGATCCCTCCAACGTCCATCACAGCTACATCAGCGATTTCGTGAAGTTCCGCAATCTGCACACGGGCGGCGAACATCACGTATTCCATCTGCACAATCACCAGTGGCTTTACAACCCCAACGACGACAATTCCAACTACCTGGACGCTCAGGCGGTCGGCCCGGGCTCGGGTTATACCTACGAGATCAACTTCGGCGGCTCTGGCAACCGCAACAAGAGCGCTGGCGACGCCATCTTCCACTGCCATCTGTACCCCCATTTTGCCCAGGGTATGTGGGAACTGTGGCGCAACCACGATGTGCTGGAAACCGGCACCAAGCTGGAGGTGAGCGGTGCGGGCTTCCACAGTCAGCCCTATGACTTGCTCAAGGGCAAGCCCGCGCTGAGCGGGAACGGTGACGCTCACGTCCGTGCGCTGCCGGACGGCGAAATCCTCGCCGGCACGCCGATTCCGGCGATTGTGCCGCTGCCCGGCAAGGCCATGGCGCCGATGCCCGGAAAAGTCGAGGTGGTCGCCAACAAGAACACGACGACGGTCAAGCGCCCCAATCCTGCCAACCCGTCGGAACTGGTTGACCAGGTGATCCCGGTAGGCAGCGTGGCGCGCATCGACAGCAGCGACACCGACACCGCCCTGGTGAACAACACCTTGACGCCCCTGAAAACCCCTATTAACCCCACCGGATTGAAGAACCCGGGTTTCCCGTTTTGGGTGGGCGGCGTGGAAGACACCGTCGGCCAGCGTCCGCCCACGCCCCCTCTGGACATGGCGCCCTTTGACGCCAATGGCGATGGTCATGCGGACCCGTCGGAAGGTGGTTGGGACGGCGGTCTGCCGCGTCACAGTCTGGACGGGATTGCCGCCACCGGCGACCCGGCGCCTTTCATTTCCCATGTGAACCGTCTCGACCTGACCAAGGACATCCTGAAAGCCCGCGCCGTCTGGTATCCGGAGGATGGCACAGCCGCCGAGCGGGCAGCCATGGCTTACCATGCAGTGCGCGAGCATCCCAGCTTCAAGCTGCGGATGGACGGAACACCTGTTGCGGCTCCGTTTGTTACCAACGGTTCCGGCCGGCCGGTGCCTGGCGCGCCTTTCCATGAGCCTTGCATCGATGACCGCGGCAATGTGATGAATGCGGGCACGACCGGGCAGTTCTTCGATGGTTCTGGCGGCACCAGCATCACCGGTAGTTCACCCTTTACAGCGCAAAAGCCGCGCGTCTATAAGGGCGCCAACATTCAGTTCGACGCCGTGCTGAACAAGGCGGGCTGGCACTATCCGCAGGAGCGTATCATCGCCCTGTGGGAAGACGCCCTCCCCATCATCAACAAGCAGAAGGCACCGGAACCTCTGGTGATGCGCAACAACACCTTCGATTGCACCATGTATGTCCATACCAACCTGGTGCCGAAGGTCTTCGAACTGGACGACTTCCAGGTGCGGACCACCACCGACATCATCGGTCAGCACATTCATCTGCCCAAGTGGGATCTGTCTACCACCGACGGATCCGGCAATGGCTGGAACTACGAGGATGGCACCCTGGCGCCCGACGCGGTGATGGAGCGCATCCACGCCATCAATGCCCTGAATCCCAGCGGTGCCGGCAATCCGTCGGATAGCGCCGGACGCGCGGCGAACACCCCGCTAGCCGGCGAGGTGCATCCCTATTTCAGCCAGAACCCGGAGTGGCTGGGCGCCCGCTCCACCCTGCAGCGCTGGTTCTTTGATCCCGTGGTGAACGCGGAAGGCGTGCACCGTGGCTTGGGCATCATCTTCACCCATGACCACTTTGGCCCCTCCACCCATCAGCAGGCGGGCCTCTACGGCACAGTGCTGGTGGAGCCGGCGGGTTCCACCTGGGTGCATAACGAAACCGGCGAGACTCTTTACAACGGCACCCGTACCGATGGTGGTCCAACCAGTTGGCAGGCGGCCATTCTTACCGGCGACATCGACCGCGATGGCCAGGACGACAGCTACCGCGAGTTCTATCTGGAATACAGCGATTTCCAGCCGGCCTACCTGGCGGGCACCTATGTGGGCCGCAAGCAGGATGGAAGCCTGGGACCGGTGCCGACGGCAAACACCTACGAGAAGGCCATCAATCCGCCGCATGTGGGCGATGTGGCCGCGACCGACCCGCTCAACATCGTGACCTACGATTCCAAGTGCCCGGATGGCTCGCCGCGTCCCTGCCCGGAAGGTATTTCCGCTGCTGACCCCGGCACCATGGTGGTGAATTACCGCAACGAGCCTTTGGCCCTGCGTATCTACGATCCGAACAAGATCGGGCCGGACGGCAAGCCGGGCGCCCAGGCCGATGGTCTGGCGGGCGACTTGGCCTATGCTCTGCAGAGCCGCACTGACCGCAAGGTCGCCACGATGAACGCGCAGCCGAAGAAGGGCCTCAACGATGGCGTAAGCGGCACCCGCTTCCCGGCTCCGCTGCATGCGCGTCCCGCTGCGATCCAGGCGGGCGACCCGTTCACCCCCATGCTGCGGACCTACTACGGCGACCGCGTGCGTGTGAAGATTCAGGCGGGTGGCGACGAGGAAATGCATAACGCCAGCATCCACGGCATGAAGTGGCTGCAGGGCGGTTCCGGCTATGGCTTCGATCCGGTCTCCGGCTGGCGCAACAGCCAGCAGGCAGCTATTTCGGAGCAGTTCAGCTTTGCCGCGCCGACCCTGCCGCTGCTCGGAAAGAACCTGGAAGTGGAGCGCCGCTCCGACTACCTGTACAGCATCGATGCCAGCGCGGAAGGTTATTGGAACGGCACCTGGGGTCTGATGCGCACCTATGGAAACGGCGCGCGCAACGACCTGTTCCAGATGCCCAACAACCCGCAGACCGCTGGCCCGCTAGCCATTACCAACAAGACGGAGTTCAGTGGCGTGTGCCCGGTGACGGCGCCCTCGCGCAACTATGACGTCAGCGTGGTGTTGGCCAACGATGTGCTTAACAACGCAGTGGGCGCCACCATCCCGGAGTCCAGTCCGGGCAGCGGTACGCTCAACCCCAACGGCGGCACCCTGGTCTACAACCCGCGCAGTTCCGCGCATAAGGGCGGCGTGCTGCACGACCCCACGGCCATGCTCTACGTGCAGACCGGCGATCTGGAACTGAAGCCGGGCGTAACGGCGCTGACCCAGCCGGGTTGCTTCAACGCCAACGGCAAGTTCGCCGCTACTCTGATGGGCTGCCCGGCATCCGCCATGAAGCTCAAGGACACGGCGCCGGTGGAGCCGATCGTGATGCGAGCTGCGGCGGGAGATTGCGTCAACGTCACCCTGCGTAACCGCATCGGCCAGGCCAATGCGCCGGACCTGAACGGCTACAAGCACTGGTACCGTATTGTGCCTCGGGAAGTCACCAGCAGCGGTGTGACCACCTTCAACGCCAATCTGGTCCGCCCTTCCTCAACGGTGGGTCTGCATGCCGCCCTGGTGGCCTATGACCTGACCAACTCGGACGGTTCCGTGGTAGGCGTCAATGGCGCCAACAAGACCCTGGCGAATCCGTTGGACGATCCGGCCACGGTGGCGGACGACCGCATCGAGCGCTACAAATGGTATGCGGGTGATCTCAGTCTGCAGCCGGTGGCCGCGGGCCAGTACAAGCTGATGGCCACCCCGGTGGAGTTCGGCGGCATCAACCTGATGCCCACGGACAAGATGGAGCAGGGCCAGAAGTCCCTGGTGGGAGCCCTGGTCATCGAGCCTCAGGGTTCGGTGTGGGCAGAGAACGAAACGGTGCGCGACCGCCAGAGCACGGACCCGAACGCCCAGCGCAGCACCCGCGCTTCGGTGACGGTGACCCGTAGCAATGGCACCAAGTTCAAGGACTTCGTCTCCGTCTTCCAGAAGGGCCTGACCCAGCGTTACAAGGACGGCTCACCGGTGGAGGACACCAAGGTGGAGCACATCGTTACCGAGGACTCCCAGGACTCCGGTCAAATGGCCATCAACTACGGTTCCGAGCCCATGTGGTTCCGTTTTGATCTGCCTCCGACGGCGCCGTTCATCGGGGGTGACCCGACCCATGTGGGGGGCGTCGCCCTGGGTGATGTGCCGGATGCCCATACCGCGTATAGCAACCAGCGCGGTGGCTCGGCCGATCCGGTCACCCCGGTGTTCAAGGTGAGGGCAGGTCAGGAGTTCCGCATGCACGTGCTGAATCCGGCGGGTACTGCGCGTCCCACGGTGTTCAACCTGCATGGTCACGACTGGCAGCGGGCGCCCTACATGTGCCCGGGTTCCAGCCATCTGGGTATCGCCGGTAACTGCAAGCCCAGCGGGTTCTTCCCGACCGTGGCGGGCTTCGAGGTGGGCTCGCGTGCCATCGGTGAAAACCCGCTAGGCAACTACCTGGGCGGTCAGGACTCCGTCCTGCCCGGATCGCATTTCGATATCCGGGTTCCCAAGGCAGGCGGCCAGGGCGGGGTCACCGGCGACTACTTGTTCCGCGACCAGCAGGGCAACGGCAACCTTGGCGGCCTGTGGGGTATCGTCCGGGTGGAGTAAATCCAGAAAGGATGCGGCGGCGCCGTGCCGCCGCACTCCGCTGAATGCGGCGTTCAAAAAAGGGGGCTTCAAGCCCCCTTTTTCATTCAGGGCCATCCTACGGGACGGCTCTTTCCTTTCATCGTTCCGTCAGCGCGTGAGTCCAGGATCGGTTTCTCGGTAGGCACTAAGGGGGGATGCGGAGGCTGTGCTGCCGGTTCCTATCTGCGCTGTCGGGTTCGAAGCTTCGCTCCGTGCGGTCACAGGCGCCTTCTGTCAGGTTTTGCCATCGACACCGCAGTTCCGGAGTCACTCGGCTGGAAGCTGCGCGGGTGACAGCGGGATACGCGTCGCGGCGTGTCACAGAACTGGTGACGCGCTCGGGGTGGGTGTCCAGTCGAACTGACACGGGCCTGGCGCGTTATCCACGCCGCGGCGCACGGGCCATGTGTCAATCAGGTCGTTCGATCCGACAGCGGTTTTTTGCGGGCGGCCGCAGTGGAGCAAGATGCCTGGCTTGCTGGATCTTTTTCCCGACGCTCGGCAGGTGCATTCGTCAGGACTGATCCAAGGGGCGTGAATCGCGGCTAGCGGTTCGCGCGCTGTGGCGGGGTGGGGTAGTCGAGCAGTTCAGCGTGCGGGATCGGGGGAGGCTCCAATCAGCTGATGCAAGTGCGGGCGCTGGGAACTCCTGCCCGGAGGTGGAGTTCCCGGCAGTGGTAGATCAGGCCGCCAAGGTCGTGCGGCGGCGGCCCAGGACACCCAGGGCGGCGATGGCAGAGGCCATCAGGTACGCCGCGGGCGGCAGCGGAACGGGTGCCGGCAGCGCCGCCACTTCGGCGGTGCCTTCGATCCGGATATTGTCCAGGCCGACGGCGGAGTTGAAGGCCTGGCTATTGGAGTCGATGACCTGTTCGTTGTCCTCGAACAGGCTGAAGGTCAGACGATAAAGGGCATTGATCTCGAGTGTCAGGGGAATGGACGTGTGACCATCGAATTGAGAAAGGTCGTTGATGCCCAGTTCCCGGCTGAAAACCGTGGTGATCGGGCCGTTGTTGACCGGGTTGGCGCGAATTCGCTGCAGGGTCACGGTGAACTGGTCGGGCAACACATCGCCATCGGCCAGATCGTTGGTGACGCCGTCAAAGGCATAATCAAAGCTCAGGTTCAGGCTCAGATCGATTACGTCACGGTCCTGAACCGCACCGGGAGTTCTGAAGTGCTGAATAATGCTGTGCGTGCCGGATTGATTGTCGCCGCCGATGGCGCCGCCGACGTCGCCCAGCACGAGAAACCGACCCGTGGTGAAGAAGCCATCGTAAGTATTCCGTTCGTCAACGAGTGGACTTGAATCAGCATTGATGGCGGTTGCAACGCCTCGCTGGTTCACCGTGCCACTGTTGGTGACCCAACCGAGCAGGGGGTCTCCCACGTTCGTGACATCCGTCGCAAAACCTGAGTTGTTCAGCCGATTGCCCACGTCCAGTGTGTCAGCAAAGCTTGGACCCGCATCAAGCAGCGCAGCCGAGACCACCAATCCGATAGCAGTAAGAGATTTCTTCATCGTCACGTTTCTCCTCACGTTTAAGTGCGCCACCGGTTTCCGGCGGACGCGGCACATCAATTTCCACAAATAGAAATGCAAAAATGTTGCCGTGTCGGAAAAACGTTGTGATATCAGATTGGTAGCTGGTACTCCAGATTTGCTGCTGTTCGCTGTGTAAAGTATTTTGATGTAGGAAAGCTCTTATTCCTGAGCTTTTCTAGAACGGGGGGTGTGGCTTATAGGACTAAGATTTTGCAGGATACTTTAGAATAATCAGTTATATGTGGTTATTTTCCGTTACGAGCGCCGGGTTGGCCTGGTTCGATTGCGAGGGAATGACGCGGTAGTCAGGCCTGTCACAGTTTTGATGCACTAAGTATTACTACGGTTGTATTTGGACTCCAGTCGCTCGTTTTGCGGGTAAGGTGAGAAGAGTCCTTATTCCTGAGGTACGTGATTTGTAGGGCGTTCTTCGATCCACGGAGCAATTGCGGTGCCCGGATGTCCGGAAATCTTGGACTTTACAGCCCGATTCCCAGGACATTCGCGCGAACCGTTCACGCGGCCAACGCGGCGCGGCGGCGGCCGAGCAGGGTCATGGCGGCCACTGCCGAGGCGAACAGATAGGCTGCGGGGGGCAGGGGTACCACGCTGGCCGTACCCTGTACGCGCACGTTGTCCAGGCCTACGGCGGAATTGAAGGCCTGAAGGGATACGCCAGCGACTTCCTCATCATCCTCGAACAGGCTGAAGGTCAGGCGATATTTGAACCCGGGCAGCAGGGACAGGGTCTGTTCGAAGTGTCCAGCGAGCTGTCCAAGATTGGAAACCCCGAGTTCTTCGCTGAGCAGGGTGACGACGGGGTCGCTCTGGCTGGGCCGAATGCGCTGCAGGGTCACGATGAACTGGTCGGCCGGGGTTGTAGGAAGGGCGTCGGGGTCGGCGAGGCCGTCGAAGGCATAGTCGAAGCTCAGGCTCAGGTTCAAGGACTCAACTCCCTTGCCGCCCAAGACGGCCGGAGTGCGGAAATCCTGGATGATGCTGGAGGGACCGAAACCGTTATCGCCGCCAATCTTGCCGGAGGGATCGCCCAGGACCAGAAAATTGCCCGTGGTGAAACTGTTGTCGAAGGTTTCGCCCTCGTCCTCCCCGGGCAGGTTGTCGCGGTCGATGGTGTAGTTGGCAGGGCGCAGGACGGCGCTGCCGCTGGTGATGATCCAGTTGTCCAGCGGATCGCCGGTGCTGAAGATGTCCGTTCCGAACCCGGCATTGTTTAACCGGTTGCTCACGTTGACCGTATCCGCCTGGGCTCCCAGGCTGGCGCTTAGTAAAGCCGCGATGGTGGCCAGTAATCTGAATTTGCTCATGGTCTGCTCTCCACATAGGCCCCGAGGGGACTGTCGAATACCAAGAAAACTTTTGTCTGTGGTTGGAAAGCAATCCGTGTGCCTGATAGTAATGTAAAGACTTTCAAGGTCTTATAAAGCTAAGATAAATTGTCGTAAAAGCGGCTGACAGCAAAGTTCGTATTTGATGCCTTCGGTTGCCCGGCGGCTGGATGAGACACGCTGGGGCTTTGGCCTGCCGTCTCGCGCGGGTCAATTCCAGTCTCTGTGATATCCTTTCCGGTCCGCATCCCTTATTTCGGTCCATGCAACTCCCCCCGTTTCAGTCCGCCAAAGTCCTGGTCGCCGGCGATCTCATGCTGGATCGCTACTGGCATGGCCCGGCCGCACGCATCTCCCCGGAGGCGCCGGTGCCGGTGGTTCGGGTCAGCGGTTCCGACGAGCGTCTGGGCGGGGCGGGCAATGTTGCGCTGAACCTGGCGGCCCTGGGGGTGGGGGTATGCCTGCTCGGTTACTGCGGCGCGGACGAGGCGGGTGATGCGGTCGCGCGGCTGGCGGCGGCTGCCGGCGTGGAGTGCCGGCTGTTGAGGCAACCTAGGCTGCCGACGATCACCAAGCTGCGCGTTATCAGTCGTCAGCAGCAGCTGATACGCTTGGATTTCGAAGAATCCTTCCGGGAGGTGGACCCGGCGCCCTTGGTCGGGGAGTTGCGGGCCCGCCTCGCCGGCGTGCAGGTGGTGGTGCTCTCCGACTATGGCAAGGGCACGCTCAGTGAGGTCGCGGCCCTGATCGAGGCCTGCCGCGCTGCGGATCGCCCGGTGCTGGTGGATCCTAAAGGCGCGGATTTTTCCAGGTACCGCCACGCGACTCTCTTGACACCCAATTTATCCGAGTTCGAGGCTATAGTCGGGGCCTGCGCCGATCAGGGGCAGATTGAGGAAAAGGGACGCCGATTGATGGAGGACCTGTGCCTGGAGGCGCTCCTGATTACCCGCGGGGAGCACGGGATGAGCCTGCTGCGCTCGGAGGCGCCCGCCCTGCACCTGCCGGCCCATGCCCGCGAGGTGTTCGATGTTACCGGCGCGGGCGATACGGTGATCTCCGTGCTGGCCGCCGGCCTGGCGGCGGGCGCCGCCCTGCCGGATGCCGTGGCGCTGGCCAACCTGGCGGCCGGGGTGGTAGTGGGCAAGCTTGGCACCGCGGCGGTGAGCGTGGAAGAACTGGAATACGCGGTGAGCGGGACCAAGGCCCACCGACGCGGTGCCGTGGATATGGAGTCCCTGCTCCGGCTACGCGACCTGGCTCGCCGTGAGGGCGAGAGAATCGTGCTGACCAACGGCTGTTTCGACATCCTGCATCCAGGCCACATCCATTATCTGCAGCAGGCCAGGGCGCTCGGCGATCGACTGGTGGTCCTGGTCAACGACGATGCCTCGGTCAGGCGGTTGAAAGGGCAGGGCAGGCCCATCAATCCATTGTCGCACCGCATGGCCATGCTGGCGGCGCTGGAATGCGTGGACTGGGTGGTGCCGTTTGCCGAGGATACCCCGCGCGAAGCCATTTGCCGCATTTTGCCCGACATCCTGGTAAAAGGCGGCGACTACCGCAGCATTGAGGCTATCGCCGGTCATGACTGCGTGCAGGCTCATGGCGGCGAAGTCCGGCTGCTGGATTTCGTCGAGGGCCATTCCACCACGCAATTGATCGAAAGCATTCGGAACACCTGAGCGATATATGAGCGAACTGGCCCGATTCAGCGACCGCAGCGTGGACGCGGTGAAGCTTCCTCCCTATTCGGTACAGGCCGAGCAATCGGTGCTGGGCGGCCTGATGCTGGACAACGCCACCTGGGACACGGTGGCGGACCGGGTCGGCGAGGAGGATTTCTACCGGCGGGATCATCAGTTGATCTTTCGCGCCATTAAGCAATTGGCGGACAAGCAGTCGCCTTTCGACGTCGTGACCTTGTCCGAGACGCTGGAGCAGGCAGGGCAACTGGAGGAGGCCGGCGGAATGGCCTATCTGGGCAGCATCGCCCGCGACACGCCCAGCGCGGCCAATATCGCCGCCTATGCCGATATCGTGCGCGAGCGCTCGGTGCTGCGGCAGCTCATCCATGTGGGCGTGGAGATCGCCGATTCCGCCTATCACCCCGATGGCAGCGAGCTGGCCCATTTGCTGGAGGCCGCCGAGCAGCGGGTCTTCCGCATCGCCGATCAGCGGCGCAAGGGCGGCAGCGGCTTCAAGCCCATACGCGCCCTGCTGGCCACGGCCGTGGACCGTATCGAGGAGTTGTTCCACAAGGAAGGCCACATCACCGGCATGAGCACCGGTTTTGCCGATTTCGACGAGATGACCTCGGGGCTGCAAGCCTCCGACCTGATCATCGTGGCCGGGCGTCCATCCATGGGCAAGACCACCTTCGCCATGAACCTGGCGGAGAACGTGGCCATCAAGGAAAAGTTGCCGGTGGCGGTGTTCAGCATGGAAATGCCTGGCGAGCAGCTGGCCATGCGCATGATGTCGTCCCTGGGGCGCATCGACCAGCACCGAGTGCGCACCGGCAAGCTGGAGGACGATGAATGGCCGCGCATGACCTCGGCCATCAATATCCTGGCGGAAACCCAGATGTTCATCGACGATACGCCGGCGCTCTCGCCCACGGAAGTGCGCGCCCGCTGCCGACGCCTGGCGCGCGAGCACGGCCAGTTGGGCCTGGTGGTGCTGGATTATCTCCAGCTCATGCAATCCGGCAGCAGTGCCGAGAATCGCGTCAACGAGGTGTCCGAAATTTCAAGGTCCTTGAAGGCCTTGGCCAAGGAACTGAACGTGCCGGTGATCGCTCTGTCCCAGCTCAACCGCAATTTGGAGCAGCGGCCCAACAAGCGGCCGGTGCCCTCGGACCTGCGCGAGTCCGGCGCCATCGAGCAGGACGCCGATCTGATCATCTTCATCTACCGCGACGAGGTCTATAACCCCGACAGCGCCGACAAAGGCACGGCGGAGATCATCATCGCCAAGCAACGTAACGGTCCCATCGGTACCTGCCGTTTGACCTTCCTGGGCCAGTACACCCGCTTCGAGAACTTCATTTCCGACCCTTATGGGGATGATGGGTATTGATCGGTATTGGCCGGCTTGTCAGGCGCACTGCGCGTACCCGACTGACACCCACCCTGGTGGGAGCGGCCTCCAGTCCGCGATCATCGGGAGTTGTGGCCTGAACTTCGTTTACCAGTGGTTCGTGTCGCTGCGCGACGATTATTTTGAATCGGGTTCCCGCACCCGAGGGCGGGTCCCTTTCTTTTGTTCAGCCAAAAGAAAGGGACGAAAGAAAAGGCTGCCCGGTTGCCGCTTTTTTCCTCGCTTCTCGCTTGCCCGGCGGGGTCGGCGAAAGGGCGATCCATCGCCCTTCGCCGCCGCACCGCGTCCGTGCGGTGCCCCTTCGGGCTTTTCCTTGGGCACGCTGCGAGGCTCGGCGCGGCAAACGGGTCCCGCAGCGCGCTTGGAGCTTTGCCGAACCACTACATGGTTTATCGGATCGGGAAGGGCCGCGCGTTATCGGAGTGCTCTCTGATGCCACGTATAGCCCTGGGCCTAGAGTACGACGGCGCCGAGTTTGCCGGCTGGCAGTGGCAGCGCGACCGGCGCACGGTGCAGGCTTGCGTGGAAGCGGCGGTGGCGCGCGTGGCCGACGAAAATGTGGACGTGGTTTGCGCCGGGCGCACCGACGCGGGGGTGCATGCCCTGGAGCAGGTCGTGCATTTCGACACCTCGGCGATTCGCGCGACGCGTTCCTGGCTGTTGGGGGTCAACACCCAGCTTCCCGACGATGTCCGCGTCACCTGGGTGCGCGAGGTGGAGCCAGGCTTCCATGCCCGCACCAGCGCCATCGCCCGCTACTACCGCTATGTCATCCTCAACCGGCCCATGCGCTCGGCCCTGCGGCGGCGGCAGGTCACCTGGGTGTACCAGGCGTTGGACGCGGAAGCCATGCATGCCGCGGCGCAGTATCTGGTTGGCGAGCACGATTTCTCCTCCTTTCGCGCCCAGGGCTGCCAGTCCAACAGTCCGCGCCGCATCATGCATTTCATCCGTGTCCACCGTGAAGCCGAGCGGGTGTTTGTCGAGCTTTCCGCCAATGCCTTTCTGCACCATATGGTGCGCAACATCGTTGGCGTGCTGTTGGAGGTGGGGGCCGGCAAGCGCGAACCGGGTTGGGCCAAAGAGGTGCTTGAGGCGCGCGACCGCAACCTCGCTGGTGTCACCGCGCCGGCCGACGGGCTCTATCTCGGCGGCGTGTTCTACCCGCCAGAATTCGGGATGCCCAAGGACCCGATCTTTGATCTGCTGCCAACCGATGCCCGCCGCTTCATGCCAGGGCAGGCAGGCGCCGGAGGATAGGCCGACGCTGGTGCGATTCCGTCAAACTGGTTACCATCTGTAAAACTTGTTTCCTGGAAACAGTCTTTTTAGCAGACGCGGACCAATCACCGCGCGGTTTCGTTTGATCGACGGGTTTGGGATCCGACCATGAAGCGCATCATGTATGTCAGCACGGCGACGGCTCCCATGTCGGGGAATGAGGTCGAGGAGATCGGCCGGGTCTCGAGCCGTAACAACCTCAAGGTCGGCATAACCGGAGTGCTCTTCTCCGCGCACGAGTTTTTCTTTCAGATCCTGGAAGGCGACGCTCACCAAGTGGACCGGCTGTTGGAGCGCATCCGCCGCGACCGTCGGCATCGTGATGTGCTGGTTCTCAAGGCGGAGTTGGACGTTACCGAGCGGCTGTTCTCCAAGTGGTCGATGCGCATGATCCGCCTGGATTCGTCCAGCGATTTCATCCTGCAGGCGCTGCGGACCATGTTGGAGAACATCACCGAGTCCTATCGCATCATCGAACGCTACACCCAGCCCAGCGTGCTGAAACTGCTGACCGAGGGCGTCAATCCTCTTGGGGTGCCGGTGCACAAGGCGGAGCAGATTGTGCTGTTCGGGGACATCGTGGCTTTCTCCTATCTGTCTGAGCGGTTTCCCATCGAGGAAGTCGCGGACCTGGTGAGCCAGTTCCTCGAAGTCTGTTCCCGGCGGGTGGTGGAGAACGGCGGGGAAGTGACCAAGTACGTCGGCGACTGCGTGATGGCCCATTTCAACGGCGACAACGCCGACGGCGCGCTCGAGGCTTGCCTGGGCACCCTGAGCGATATCAAGAACATGCGCGAGGGTGCGGACAGCTGTCGCCTGATGCGATTTCTTTACAGCGGTTTCGGCCTGACCAAAGGCTCCGTCATCGAGGGCAACATTGGTTCGTCCATCAAACTCGATTACACAGTGCTGGGGGACACGGTCAATCTGGCCGCGCGGCTGGAGGGACTGACCCGTAACATCGGCCGGGCCATCGCCTTGACTCGCGCCGTGTGCGATGCCTGCACGCAGACCTGGCAGTTCGTGCCGGTGGGCGATTTTCATCTGAAAGGTCAGAGTCAGTCCTGCCCGGTGTATTCCCTTGCCGACGAGATCGTCGGCGAGATGCGTACCCATGACCAACTGGTAGACGATATGCTGTTGCTCGGTCAGGCCTGCCGCTTCGGTCCCGTTTCCCAATCGATGTAGGCACCCGCCATGCAAGTAAGCCTGCGTATGCCGGCTGTCCTCAGGTAGAATACCGATCCTCCGGCTCGGATCAGCGCGCTTTTCTTTCAGTTTAAACGTATCGTTGAATGCGAACTCGCGTTAAAATTTGCGGCTTTACGAGGGCTACTGACGCGCTGGCGGCCGTTCAACTGGGCGCCGACGCGATCGGCCTGGTTTTCTATGCGCCCAGTCCGAGGGCCGTCAGCATCGAGCAGGCGCAGGACGTGGTGGCCGCATTGCTGCCATTCGTGACCGTCGTCGGCTTGTTCGTGGACGAAGCGCCGCAGACCGTGAGGTCGGTGCTCCAGGCAGTGCGCATCGACTGCCTGCAGTTTCACGGCGATGAAGCCCCGGACTATTGCGCTGGCTTCGGAAAGCCCTATATCAAGGCGGTGCGCATGGGCGCGGCGACGGACCTGTGCGACGTGGCGGGCCGCTATGCGAGTGCCGACGCCCTGCTGTTGGATGTGGACGACCCCGCGGCGAAGGGCGGCACCGGTCATGGTTTCGACTGGAACAGGATTACGCCCGGGTGCCCTTTGCCGCTGATCCTGGCGGGGGGGTTGCATCCCGGCAATGCCCGGGCCGCGCTGGCGCAGGTGCGTCCCTACGCGCTGGATGTGAGCAGCGGCGTGGAAGCGGCGAAGGGTGTCAAGGACCCGGACAAGATGGCAGCGTTTCTGAAAGAGGTATACCAATTTGACCATGCAGACCGATAACTCCCAGGGGCCCTACAACCTGCCCGACGCCCGCGGCCACTTCGGCCCTTACGGCGGCGTGTTCGTGGCGGAAACGCTGATGCTGCCCATCCACGAGCTGACCGAGGCCTACTACCGCTACATGAAGGATCCGGACTTCGTGGCGGAGCTGGATTATGACCTGAAGCATTATGTCGGCCGACCGAGCCCGGTCTATCATGCCGAGCGCTTGAGCCGCGAGATGGGCGGCGCGCAGATATTCCTCAAGCGCGAAGACCTGAATCACACCGGAGCCCACAAGGTGAACAACACCGTCGGCCAGGCGCTTCTGGCCAAGCGCATGGGCAAGCGCCGCATCATCGCCGAGACCGGCGCCGGCCAGCACGGCGTGGCCACCGCCACGGTGGCGGCGCGCCTGGGGCTGGAATGCGTGGTGTACATGGGGGCGGTGGACGTGGCCCGGCAGGCGCCCAACGTGCTGCGCATGAAGCTGCTGGGAGCCACCGTGGTGCCGGTGGAGTCCGGCTCCAAGACCTTGAAGGACGCCTTGAACGAGGCCATGCGCGACTGGGTCACCAATGTGGACGACACCTTCTACATCATCGGCACGGTGGCTGGCCCGCACCCCTATCCGGCTATGGTGCGCGATTTCCAGGCCATCATCGGGCGTGAATCCAAGGAGCAGATGCAGGCCATGACCGGCCGCCTGCCCGATGCCCTGATCGCTTGCGTGGGTGGCGGTTCCAACGCCATCGGCTTGTTCTACCCCTATATCGATGACCGCGAAGTGGCCATGTACGGCGTGGAAGCCGCCGGCGACGGCATCGAGACCGGCCGCCACTCGGCGCCCCTGAGCGCCGGCCGCCCCGGCGTGCTGCACGGCAACCGCACCTATCTGATGGAGGATGAGGACGGCGAGATCATCGAGACCCACTCCATTTCCGCGGGCCTGGATTACCCCGGCGTGGGTCCGGAACATGCCTGGCTGAAGGATTCCGGCCGCGCTCAGTACGTGAGCATCACCGACAGCGAGGCGATGGAAGGTTTCCATGCCCTGACCCGGCTGGAGGGCATCATCCCGGCGCTGGAGTCCAGCCACGCCATCGCCTACGCCATGAAACTGGCGCCGACCCTGAAGCCGGACCAGCAGGTCCTGGTGAACCTCTCGGGCCGCGGCGACAAAGACATCAACACCATTGCCGCGCGCGAAGGAATTTCTCTGTGAGCCGATTGTCCGCTACCCTGCAAGCCCTGAAAGACCAAGGACGCAAGGGCCTGATTCCCTTTATCACGGCGGGCGACCCGGTGCCGGAGTTCACCGTGGGCGCCATGCATGCCCTGGTGGAGGCGGGCGCCGACATCATCGAACTGGGAGTGCCGTTTTCCGATCCCATGGCCGATGGCCCCGTGATCCAGAAAGCAAGCGAGCGTGCCTTGGAACATAAGGTCAGCCTGCGCAAGGTACTGGCCATGGTGAAGGAGTTCCGCCAGAAGGACAGCGCGACGCCAGTGGTCCTCATGGGGTACCTCAATCCGGTGGAGTGCATGGGCTATCGCGCCTTCGTCGAAGGCGCCTGCGCGGCGGGCGTGGACGGCGTCCTGACCGTGGACATGCCGCCCGAGGAATCGTCGGAGCTTCTGGCCCTGATGGCCGAGGCGGGCCTGGACCCCATTTTCCTGCTGGCGCCCAACAGCACCCCGGAGCGTATCCGCCAGATGGGCGAACTGGGACGGGGTTACCTGTATTATGTCTCCCTGAAGGGCGTGACCGGCGCTTCTCACCTCGACCTGGGCGACGTGGAGCGCAAGCTCACGGAAATCCGCTCCCTCACCGATCTCCCGGTGGGCGTCGGCTTCGGGGTTAAGAATCCGGAGACCGCCGCCGCCATTTCGCGACTGGGTGACGCGGTGGTGGTGGGTAGTGCCCTGGTGGGCAGGATCGAGGCGGCGGGCGCCGATACCGCCCTGGCCCTGCGCGAGATGACAGACCTGGTTCGCGGCATGCGCGCCGCGATGGACGCCTGACGAGGTAGACCCGTGAGCAGCTGGTTCAACAAACTGGTCACATCCAAGATACGCACCGAGGCCTCATCCAAGAGCGCGGTGCCCGAAGGCCTTTGGTGCAAATGCACGGCCTGCAACGCCATCCTCTACAAGGTGGAGTTGGAGCGCAATCTGGATGTCTGCCCCAAGTGCGGCCATCACATGCGCATTCACGGGCGCAAGCGCCTGCTCTCGTTTCTGGACCAAGGGACCTTCGAGGAAGTGGGCGCTGGGCTCAGCCCCATCGACCCGCTGAAGTTCAAGGACAGTAAGAAGTACAAGGACCGCCTGACCCAGGCACAGAAGTCCACGGGCGAGAAGGATGCCATGGTAGTCGGACGCGGCAGCCTGAAGGGGCGCCCGCTGGTGGCCGCGGCCTTCAACTTCGAGTTCATGGGCGGCTCCATGGGCTCGGTGGTGGGCGAGCGCTTCGTGCGTGGCGCCGACATTTGCCTGGACGAGCGCCTGCCTTTTGTCTGCTTCTCGGCCAGCGGCGGCGCCCGCATGCAGGAATCCCTCATGTCCCTGTTTCAGATGGCCAAGACCAGCGCGGTGCTGGCGGCCATGGCGGACGAGGGACTGCCCTTCATATCGGTCATGACAGATCCCACCATGGGCGGGGTTTCTGCCAGCCTGGCCATGCTGGGCGATGTGAATATCGCCGAGCCGGGCGCCCTGATCGGTTTCGCCGGTCCCCGCGTGATCGAGCAGACGGTCCGCGAAAAACTGCCCGAGGGTTTTCAGCGCAGCGAGTTCCTGCTGGAGCACGGCGCCGTCGACATGATCGTCGACCGCCGCGAGATGCGCGACAGGGTTGCGAGCCTGCTGGACATCTTCATGCACGGTGACGGTCTGCGGCGTCAGGCCCTGAACGGCGCCGCCGAGAAAAACACGAAAGCGAACGGCAAAGCCTGAATTAATGCGTTTTTCCACGCTGGACGACTGGCTGGTCTGGCAGGAATCGTTGCATCCCAAGGCTATCGATCTGGGCCTGGCGCGGGTGCGTCAGGTATTCCAGCGCCTGGATTTGCCGAAGCTGCCTTTTACCCTCACGGTGGGGGGCACCAACGGCAAGGGTTCCTGCGTGGCCTTGTTGAATGCCATTTTGCGGGCCGAGGGCTATCGAGTCGGCACCTATACCTCGCCGCACCTGTTGCGCTATAACGAACGTATCCGTATCGACGGCGTGAGTGCCGATGATGACGTCCTATGCGCGGCCTTCCAGCGCATCGATCAGGCGCGGGGTGATACCAGCCTGAGTTTTTTCGAATTCGGTACCCTAGCGGCCCTGGACATCTTTTCCAAGGCCGGCCTGGATGTGCAAATTCTGGAAGTGGGACTGGGCGGACGGTTGGATGCCGTGAACCTGTTGGATGCCGATGGCGCGCTCATCGCCAGCATCGACATCGATCATCAGGACTGGTTGGGAGACACGCGGGCCGCCATTGCCCTGGAGAAAGTAGGCATATTCCGTGCCGGTCGGCCTGCGATCGTGGGCGATCCGCAGCCGCCGGCCGAACTGCTGGCGCATGCCGAAGCTGCCGGGATCGCCTTGGCCTGCCAAGGCCGCGACTTTCACTTCACAGTGGAGGGCGCCTGCTGGTCCTGGCAGGGCGCGGGATGGCGCCTTAATGATCTGCCACGACCCGCGGTCAAGGGCGATCATCAATTGCTCAACGCCAGCGCGGTGCTGCAGTTGCTGGCGGCGGTGGCGCCGCGTTTACCGGTGAGCGAGACGGCGGTGCGCCGCGGCCTTACCGAGGTCAGCCTGCCCGGGCGCTTTCAGTACCTGGGCGGTACGGTCCCGGTGCTGTTGGACGTCGCGCACAATTCGCAGTCGGTCAGGATTCTGGCGGACTATCTGGCCCGCGAGTTTCCCGGCCGTGTTGTGCGGGCGGTGTTCGCCATCATGCGCGACAAGGATATCGATGCCGTGATCGCACATATCCGGCCCCAGGTCCGACACTGGTATCTCGCGCCCTTGAAAATGCCTCGGGCGGCGGACGAAGCCCTGCTGCGCGAGGCCCTGGGCCGGGCCGGGGTTGAATCGGCCCGGGGTGGGTTTCCCGATGCGGCGGCCGCATTTGCGGCGGCATCGCGCGATGCGGCGGAAGGCGACCTGATCGTGGTGTTCGGGTCGTTCTTCCTGGTGTCGGAATATTTGACTTTTGCTAGCTGAACTTTCGAGGATAGGTCATGGACCAGCAACTCAAGCAGCGATTGATCGGGGTGACGGTGCTCGTCGCTCTCGTCGTGATTTTTGTTCCCATGTTGTTCGACAAGGCGGGAGAGCACAGCACCGGGGCGCCGGAGGGGATTCCACCCATACCGGAGGAAGTGGTGGAGACCAAGCCGATCGAATTGCCCAAGTCGGCGGAGGACATGGAAGAGAAGGATAAGGACGCGATCCCGGAATCCGGCTACAAGATCATTCCGCTCACCGATGAACCGCAGCCCGCGGCAAAAGCCAAGGGCGCCGCGCCCCCCGCCGAGGGCGAGGGGGAGGAAGCGGCCGTGGGCGAAGATGACGGTGCGGGCGAGGAGGCGGCAGCCTCGGCCGAGCCGCCGGATGGTGATGAGGCTGTCCCGACCCCGCGCCCGGTCAGACTGGAGAAACTGGATACGCCGGCGGTGAAGGACGCAAAAAAGGCCAAGCCTGCCGCGACGCCAGCACCGCAGAAGAGCACCACCGCCAAGGAGAAGACTGCGGCGGTCAAGCCGCCCGCCAAGCCCGCCGGCGAGAAGAGCGCCCCGGCGCCCGCCTGGGTGGTGCAGACCGGCAGCTTCGCCGTGGAAGCCAAGGCCAGCGCCCTGGTGGAGAAGCTGCGCCAGTCCAAGTATCCGGCTTATATGGAGAAGGTGCAGGGAGCCAGCGGCACCCTGTTCCGGGTGAAGGTGGGGCCTGAACTGGACCGCGGCCGCGCCGAGCAGATGCAGAAGCAGATCGAGGGCAGCACCGGCCTGAAGGGGATCATCGTCCCACACCGCTGATGGGCCCTGAGCCTTGCCCGAACTCATCAAGAACAGCCCCGCCTGGGCTGGCTTTGCCCAGGGCTTGAACTGGGCTGACTGGTGCTTGCTCGGGCTGGTCGGCCTTTCGGCCCTGATCGGTCTGTTTCGCGGCCTGGTGCGCGAGGTGTTTTCCCTGTTCTTGTGGGCCGCGGCGGTCTGGCTGGGATTGAACTACAGCCGGCATTTCGCGGTGCATCTGGAGCCCATCGTACCCTTACCGTCGGCACGCCAGGCGATTGCCTTCGTCGCCGTCTTCTTTACCGTCCTGGTGGCCGGTGGCCTGGTGGGCTTCATCCTCGGCAAGCTGGTTTCGGGCACCGGGCTGTCCGGAACCGACCGCCTCGCCGGATTGGTGTTTGGCGTCGGGCGGGGTATAGTGATCGCCGCCCTGCTGGTGCTCCTGGCGGGGGTGACACCGTTGCCGCACGATCCCTGGTGGCGGGAGTCGCGACTGATACCGCCGTTCGAGCAGTTGGCCCTTTGGCTGCGCGATCAGCTTCCGGCTGGGCTCGCGGGGTATGTGAAGTACCGCTAGGGCGCGCGACAGGGCCTGGCGTTGCCGGCCATTTCGCCTATGCTGGAGCGGGTTGGCGGCCAGCATGGCGCAGTGGCGCATTTTCGTTTCAAGCGTGGGTAAGCTATATGTGTGGTATTGCCGGAATCGTTTCCAGCGAAGAAGTGAATCAGGAACTGTACGAGGCCCTGACGGTTCTTCAGCACCGCGGTCAGGATGCGGCCGGGATAGTCACTTGCGAGGGAGACCGCTTCCATATGCGCAAGGACAGCGGCCTGGTGCGCGATGTGTTCCATACGCGGCACATGCGCAGCCTCAACGGCAAGATGGGCATCGGCCATGTGCGCTACCCCACGGCGGGCTGCACCACGTCCGCGGAAGCGCAGCCCTTCTATGTGAACTCGCCGTACGGCATCACCCTGGCCCACAACGGCAACCTGACCAACACCCAGACGCTCAAGCGCGAAGTGTTCGTGCAGGATCAGCGTCACATCAACACCGATTCGGATTCGGAAGTGCTGCTCAACGTGTTTGCCCACGAGTTGCAGGAACTGGGCAAGCTGAAGATCAACGCGGACGACGTGTTTCAGGCCGTGTCCGGCGTGCACCGCCGCTGCCGTGGCGCCTACGGCGTGGTGGCCATGGTGACCGGTTTCGGCATCATCGGCTTCCGCGATCCCTACGGCATCCGCCCCCTGGTCTACGGCGAGCGGCGCACGGAACATGGCACCGACTACATGATCGCGTCGGAGAGCGTGGCCCTGGACGTTCTGGGTTTCAAGCTGATCCGCGATCTGAAACCGGGCGAGGCCATCGTCATCGAGAAGAACGGCAAGCCGCATCTGCGCCAGTGCGCCGAAAAGACACTGCATTCGCCTTGTATCTTCGAATTCGTGTATTTCGCCCGGCCCGATTCCATCATCGACGACATCTCCGTCTACAAGGCCCGCATGCGCATGGGCACCAAACTGGCGGCCAAGATCATGCGGGAGCGGCCCAACCACGACATTGACGTGGTCATCCCTATACCCGACACCAGCCGCACCGCCGCGCTGCAACTGGCCAACCGCCTGG
This sequence comes from Methyloterricola oryzae, assembly GCF_000934725.1. NCBI lineage: Bacteria > Pseudomonadati > Pseudomonadota > Gammaproteobacteria > Methylococcales > Methylococcaceae > Methyloterricola > Methyloterricola oryzae. The sequence goes on along the minus strand of NZ_JYNS01000004.1, from coordinate 162,008 downwards.
GCGTTAAGTACCGCGAGGGCTTCATCAAGAACCGCTACATCGGCCGTACCTTCATCATGCCGGGGCAGCAGTTGCGCAAGAAGTCGGTGCGCCAGAAGCTCAATGCCATCGACCTGGAGTTCCGCGGCAAGACCGTGCTGCTGGTGGATGACTCCATCGTGCGCGGCACCACTTCCATGCAGATCATCCAGATGGCCCGTGACGCCGGCGCGCGCAAGGTGTATTTCGCCTCCGCCTCGCCGCCGGTGCGCTTTCCCAACGTCTATGGCATCGACATGCCGGCGGCCGAGGAACTCATCGCCCACGGCCGCAGCGACGCCGAGGTGCAGCAGGAACTGGGAGCGGACTGGCTCATCTACCAGGACCTGCCGGATCTCATTGCCGCGGTTCAGAAGGGCAACCCGGCGATTCGGCGCTTCGACACGTCCTGCTTCAACAACGAGTACGTGACTGGCGACATCAACCAGGACTACCTGGACCTCTTGGGCGTCAATCGTTCGGATCAGGCCAAATCGCGCCGCGACGCGGAGAATTCCGTCATCGAGATGCACAACACCGCCTGAGGCGCTGGCTCCATTGGGCCGTGGCGGGTGGGCCGTTCAGGTCCCGGCCATTGCCCGACGGATCGCGCAAGGCCCGATTTCAGCGGGTTGGTGGGCGCCGCACATCAGTATGCAATAGGAGATTCAATAGGTGACAGATTTCGACTGGTCCCGGTTCGGGCCGGAAACTCAGGCCGTGCGCGCCGGGCAGCACAGGACGGCCGAGCAGGAACACAGCGATCCCATCTTTGCCACGTCCAGCTACGTCTTTGGCAGCGCCGCCGAGGCGGCGGCCCGCTTCTCCGGCAAGACCGCAGGCAACATCTATTCGCGCTTTACCAATCCCACGGTGCGTGCTTTCGAGGAGCGGCTGGCGGCTCTCGAAGGGGGCGAGCGCTGCATCGCCATGGCGTCCGGCATGGCGGCCATCGCGGCGGTGGGCTTCGGCCTGCTCAAGGCGGGGGACCATGTGGTGTGCTCCCGGGGCGTGTTCGGCAATACCGTGCTGCTGTTCCAGAACTATTTCGGCAAGTTCGGCGTAGCCACCGACTTCGTGGGGCTCACCGACTACGCCGCCTGGGAAGCCGCCATCCGCCCCAATACCCGCTTTCTGTTTCTGGAGACGCCCTCCAATCCGCTCACCGAGATCGCCGACATCCGCCGCCTGGCCGATCTGGCTCACGGGAAGGGCTGTCTGTTGGTGGTCGACAACTGTTTCTGTACGCCCGCCTTGCAGAAGCCTCTGGCGCTTGGCGCCGACATCGTGGTGCACTCGGCCACCAAGTACCTGGACGGGCAGGGGCGCTGCGTAGGCGGCGCCGTGGTCGGCCCCAAGGAACTGCTGGACAAAGAAATCTACCCGTTCCTGCGCACTGGCGGTCCCAGCATGAGTCCCTTCAACGCCTGGGTGTTCCTCAAGGGTCTGGAAACCCTTGGGCTGCGCATGCGCGCGCATAGCGAGAATGCCGCACAGTTGGCGCAATGGCTCAAGGAACAGGGTTGGGTGGCGCGGGTGCACTATCCCGGCCTGCCCGACCACCCGCAGCATCATCTGACCAAGACCCAGCAGTGCGGCGGTGGCGGGATCATCAGTTTCGAGGTGCGCGGTGGCCAGGAAGCGGCCTGGCGCCTCATCGACGCCACCCGGCTGATCTCGATTACCGCCAACCTGGGCGATACCAAGACCACCATCACCCATCCCGCCAGCACCACCCACGGCCGCTTGAGCCCTGAGGACCGGGCGGCGGCGGGCATCAGCGACGGCCTGGTGCGCGTCGCCGTGGGCCTGGAAAGCCAACAGGACCTGCGCGAGGACCTAGCGCGCGGTCTGGGCTAGACTTTGCCCGTCCTGGAATGTGACTGCGCTCCCAGCGGCTTGAGCCCTGGCGGTCTCGCCAATGAATTTTCAACACTAGGGGAAGAAGCATGAAAGTAACCGTATTTGGGTCCGGCTATGTGGGCCTGGTGACCGGGGCCTGCCTGGCCGAGGTCGGCAACGACGTGGTGTGCATCGACATCGACGCCGGCAAGATCGAACGCCTCAACCGGGGCGAAGTGCCCATCTACGAGCCGGGCCTGGACGCCATCATCAAGCGCAACATGGCGTCCAACCGCCTGCGTTTCACCACGGACGTGGACATGGCGGTGGAGCACGGCCTGTTCCAGTTCATCGCCGTGGGTACGCCGCCGGACGAGGACGGCTCCGCGGACCTGCAATATGTGCTGGCCGTGGCCCGCAGCATCGGCGAGCGCATGACCGATTACCGGGTGGTGGTGAACAAGTCCACCGTACCGGTGGGCACCGCCGACAAGGTGCGCGACGCGGTGAACGCCGTGCAGAAGGAACTGGGCAAGGCGGTCGAATTCGACGTGGTGTCCAATCCTGAGTTCCTCAAGGAAGGCGCCGCCATCGAGGATTTCATGAAGCCGGACCGCATCGTGGTGGGCACCGACAATCCGCGTACCACCGAGTTGCTGCGGGCCTTGTACTCGCCCTTCAACCGCAACCACGACCGCCTGGTGTGCATGGACATCCGTTCCGCCGAGCTGACCAAGTACGCCGCCAATGCGATGCTGGCTACCAAGATCAGCTTCATGAACGAGCTGGCCAATCTGGCGGAGCGCCTCGGCGCCGATATCGAGAAGGTGCGCGTGGGCATCGGTTCCGACCCGCGCATCGGCTACCACTTCATCTATCCGGGCTGCGGTTACGGCGGTTCCTGCTTCCCCAAGGACGTCAAGGCGCTGGAGCGCACCGCCCGCGACGTGAACTACCCGGCGGAGCTGCTGCAGGCGGTGGAATCGGTCAATGACCGCCAGAAGCTCAAGGTGTTCGAGAAGCTCAAGACCTATTTCCAGGGCGATCTGAAAGGCAAGACCATCGCCGTCTGGGGCCTGGCCTTCAAACCCAATACCGACGACATGCGCGAGGCGCCGAGCCGGGTGCTGATGGAATCGCTGTGGGCTGAGGGCGCCAAGGTTCAGGCCTTCGATCCGGTGGCCATGGAGGAAACCGGCCGGATCTATGGCGAGCGCGACGACCTGGTGCTGAGCGAAAGCGCCGACGCGGCGCTCAAGGGCGCCGACGCCTTGGCCATCGTCACTGAATGGAATGTGTTCAGAAGTCCTGACTTCGATTTCATCAAGTCTGCGCTCACCCGTCCCGCCGTCTTCGACGGGCGCAATCTGTACGATCCGGCGCGCATGCGCAGCCTGGGCTTCGACTACTTCGGCATTGGCCGCGGCGCATGACGGGCGACCCTCCACCTGCCAGCCGGGGCGCCGCGGGCGCGGTGGCCCCGGCTCGGCCTAGCCCTTCTCGCTGGCCAGCGTCTCCAGCACCGACAGTAACTCGGCGGGCGGCGCCGGCTTGGTGAGATAGCGGTCAAAACCAGCAACTTCGCCGCTGGTGAGATCCACGTCGCGACCGTAGCCGGTCAAGGCCACCAGTCTGACGGAACGCAGGGCGGGGTCCTGGCGAAAAGCCCGGGACAGGGACAAGCCGTCCATTCCGGGCAGTCCGATGTCCAGAATCGCCACCTGCGGGAGCAGTTCCCGCGCCATCTTCAACGCGGTTTCCCCATCGTGGGCGGTGCGCGTGCGATGCCCGTGCATGCCCAGCATCAGTGCCGTGCTGTGGGCAACATCGGTATTATCGTCCACGATCAGTATGTCAAGGGCTTTCCGGGTCTGCGCTTCGGGCGGGGGCGCAGGTTCGCCATCCGGCGGCGGTGCCGATGCCCGCGGCAGGCTCAGCACGAATTCGGTGCCCTGTCCCCGGCCGGCGCTGTAAGCCTGGATGTCGCCCCCGTGCATGCGCGCCAGACTGTGGGCCAGCCACAGGCCGATGCCCAGCCCTTCCTCGGAGCTGTCCAGGGTGCGGTCCGCCTGGAAGAACAGGTCAAACAGGTTGGCCAGCGCGGAGGGATCGATACCGCGGCCATTGTCCCGGATGCTGATGCGAATCCGGTCCTGCCCGGTGTCCACGGCGAGTTCGATGCGGCCGCCGGGGTCGGTGTATTTGGCTGCGTTGTTGAGCAGGTTGGACACCACCTGCGTCAGGCGAACACGGTCGCCTTTCAGGTGCACGAGTTCCTGCGGCAGCCGCGTGCTCAGGCTGTGCTGACGCGCCTCGATCAGGGGACGGCAGGTTTCAATGGCCCAATGAAGCACGTCCGCCAGGTCCAGCAATTCCTCCTTCAGTACGATTACGCCACGGCTGATTCTGGAGACATCCAGCAAATCGTCCACCAGCAATTTCAGGTGGGCGACCTGACGGCCGATGACTTCGTGGCACCATTTCGCCTGGGACGGGTCCAGTCCTGGGTTCTCCAGTACTTGCACGGCGTTGCTGATTGGGGCGAGGGGGTTGCGCAGTTCGTGAGCGAGCAGGGCGAGGAATTCGTCCTTGCGCCGGTCTGCCTCCAGCAAGGCCTCCTCCATCTGCTTGTGCTGGGTGATGTCCGTGGCTAAACCCAGCACCTTGTTGCAACTGCCATCCTCTTCCAGCAATGGCACCTTGATGGTGCTGAACCAGCGCGGGTTGCCATCGAGCCCGCCCGCAGGCTCCTCCGGTATGTGCGTGACCGAGCGCTTGTCCATGGTCTTCAGATCGTCTTTGCGGAAGCGGGCGACCTGCTCGGCGCTGGCATTGAGGTCCGCGTCGGTCTTGCCGACTACGCTTTCGCTGTCAGTCCCGTAGACCTCCGCCAGCGCCCGGTTCGCCAGGAGGAAGCGACCCAGGCGGTCTTTGACGAAGATCAAACTGGGGCTGGCATCGATCACTTGGCGCAGGAAGGCGCGCTCGCGCTGCAGGGCCAGGTCGACCTCCTTGGCGTCGGACACATCGGCGCAGGCGCCGATAAAGCCCAGGAAGGCGCCGTCCTCGGCATGGCGCGGCACGCCGCGGTCCACGATCCAGCGGTAAACGCCATCGGCGCGCCGTAAGCGGTAGGCGATTTCGAAAGGCGCATCGCGCTCGAACGCCCCGTGGAAAACGGCGCGGACCTTGGGCTGGTCCTCCGGGTGGATGCTCTCGGCCCAGCCGTCGCCGACTTCCTGCTCCAGGCTGCGCCCGGTGAAGTCCAGCCATTGCTGGTTGACCCAGGTACACCGGCGGCCGGTATCGGCAATCCATATGAAGACCGGGGCGGTGTCGGCCATGGCCCGAAAGCGCTCCTCGCTCTCACGCAGGCTGTGCTCGGCCTTTTTGCGCGCCGTGATATCCAGCACGTGCACCACGAAGCCGCGGACCTGTCCGGAGGCGTCCCGATCCGGCGAATAGGTGGCGTGCATCCAACGCGGACCTTCCAGAGAGTCATCGACCTCCACTTCAAAGTCCTGGGGCTCGCCGGCCTGGGCTCGTGCCACGTGAGGGGACAGCAGCGGCCATATCCGTTCGCCTACGACCTCGCGCATGGTGCGGCCCACCAGTTCCTCCGGCTTGAGTCCGAACCACTGCCCATAGACCTGGTTCACGCGCCGATAACGCGTCTCCTGATCCACATAGGACATCAGCGCGGGGGCATTGTCCATGGTGGTGCGCAGCAGATCGTTGATGCGTTCGGCCTCCTGCCGCGCCTGTTCCAACGCGGCGGTGCGCTCCGCCACCCGCTGTTCCAGCAGCTGGTTGGCTTCCCACAAGGCCTGCTTGGCGCGGTTGGCCTCGGTGACATCGATGCCCACTTCGAGAATCATGGGTGAGCCATCGCTGTCGGTAAACGGGAAGTCGTGGATTTCGTAATCCCGCCTGTCAGGGCCCGTCCAGGCCCAACTCACCGGCTCGCGCGTCTTTAGCACGTCGAAGGTCCGGCAGATATCGCAGGGCTTGTCGCGCTTGAATAGATAGTCGTGGCAACTGCGTCCACGTGCCGTGCCGTAGCGGCTCTCGAAGAAGCGGTTGGCGAAGGGCACCTGATGGTCCGGCGTCAGCAGCACCACGTAAACCGGCAGGGCCTGAAGCAGATCGTACAGGCGTTGCCGCTCCAACTGCAGGGCTCCGGCAGATCGCGCCAGTTCGTCGGTCCGCAGGGCGACCTTGCGCTGCAGTTGCCGATTCCAGAGGGCCATGAAGGCCAGCAGGCATGCACCGAGGCCCGCGCCCCAGATCACGTAGCGGATAGGGAAACGAACCGGCTCGTTGATTTCCAGCCACTTGCGGTAGAGCCGGTCGTACTCACCGCTGGCTTTGACTATGGCCAGGCCCTGGTCGAGGCGGTCCCGCAGGGCGGTATCGCCCTTGCGTGTGGCAAAGCAGAATTCCCGGCGGTATTCCATGAGCAGGGGACCGGGCTTGATGATTTCGCCCAGGCCGATTTGCCGGATGAGGTAATTCCCCTGCAGGAGGGGAGCGAGCACGGCATCATGGTGCCCCGAGGCCAGCAGGCGGAATCCGTCGGCCAGATCGTCCACCAGCACCAGTTTCGGGCCGAAGCCGCGGCGCAGGAGCTGTTGGTGGGAGGCGTCCGAGCGCAGCAGGATGACATTGAGTTCGCGGGCGTCCTCGAGCTGCTCGATGGCGGGCTGGTCCGCGCGGACAAAAAAGGCGTCATAGCCAAAGGTATGGGGACGGGTGAATTCCACCAGGCCTTCCCGCTCCGGCAGGCGCGCTACCAGGGGCAGAGCATCCACCGCGCCGGACTGGAGACCCTGCCAGACCTGGTTCCATGGGCCAGGATGGAACTGCGTGGGGATGGCCATTACCCGCGCTGCTGCGTCCAGCAGTTCTACGGCAAAACCAGTGGAGCGCCCTTCCGCGTCCCTGCCGGCGTAAGGCAGGAAGGCGGTCTCGGAACCCACCACGATCCCGCGTTCATCCGCGCCGGCTGTGCCTAGGACCAGAATCAGGCCGTGCAGCAGACCCATGAGCCGCATGCGGCCGCAACGCAGCTGATGCACATTGGCCTTGCCGGTGGGCATGGGGGGGCGGCCTCCTCAGCCGGTGCGGCGGCGGGGCAGCATACGGTCCAGCAAGGCGTGGGCGGCTGCCTGAGGCAAGGATTCCGGTGGTGTAGCGGTGTTCAGCAGTTTATGGCCCTGTTCACGGTAAGCTTGGCAGCTTGCCTCCACGGCTTCGACCGCGCTGGCGACCTGCACGTCCACGCTCGCCAGGGCGGCTTCGACCCCCTGGCGCAGTCCTTTCAGGGCGGTGCGCTCGGCCGAGGGCTTCAGCATCCGGTGCAGCGCGAACGGAAGCAGCCAGGCGATGGCGATCAACAGGCCGCCGTGTATGGCAAAATCCGTTCCCAAATAGCCGCTGTGGGTCAGGGCGCTCTGGTAGTAGGTGGTGACCACGTCGTAGGACACCCAGCCGATGGCGGACAACGGCAGCAGGATGGCGCAGATCCCGGTGGTCTTGAGCAGTAGGCGCTGCAGTGTGTTGCCGGGATTGGCCAGGGCCAGCCGCAGGCTCTTTTGCGCTTCATTCAGCACCCGCGCACGGGCCTTGCGCGCCGGCTCCTGCAGGGCCGCCCGCAGCGGCGAGCGCGGCACGCCGGCATCCCCGGCTTCCAGCAGGAGACGATCGAGGGCATCCTGCAGCTGCATCTGCGCCCAGTCGTCCCACAACAGCGAAGGCGCAGCCGGCTTGTCCGGTCGGGTTTCGGAGTCTCCGTCGCCGTCGAGCTTGAGCCGCTTCAACAATGGGCTTGCCTCGTGACGCACGAAGGCCCTGGCGGCTTCCTGAAGGGGCCAGGCCAAACCGCGCAGCAGTGTCCGGCGCGCTTCGTCCCAGGTATCCGACCAGAACGCACGCAGGTTCTCGAAGGCCCGCTCGGCGCCCAGGTCCTCCAGGCATGAGGCCACCTGGTGGCGCAGGTCCTCCAGGCGCTGTTGCAGGGCTCGCGCCTCCAACTGTTGGATCACGTGCTCGTCGGCCAGGGACTGGATGGTCTCCTGCAGGCGTTCGAAATCATCGGCAGCGCCCAGACGGCGGCAGTCCGTGCACAGGATCAGCGGGTCGGCGAAGCCGCCTTGCGACAGCAGCTTGAGAAAGTCCTGCTGTTGCAGCGGATCTCCCAGGTCCCACTGGTTCATGACGAACAGCCAGGCATGGTCGCGGCAATGCCGCTGCAGCAGGCGCCATCCCTTGTCATCGCGGTAGCGTTCCGGGCTGACCACATAGACCAGCACGTCGATGTGGGGCAGCCAGTCCATGACCAGATCGCGGTTGCCGATTTCGGTGCTGTCGATGTCGGGCATGTCGATCCACAGCACCTGCCGCCTCTGCTCGTCGCGGTGGTAGGCGCTGCGCACCCGGTCCAGGGGAAACCCGGCGGGAAGCTGGCGTATGCGCATGGATTCGTGCAGGTAGATCGACACCTCGCGCGAAGTGGGGCGCTCGATGCCGGTGCGGGCGATGTCCTCTCCCGCCAGGCGATTGAGCAGGGTGCTCTTGCCCACGCCGGTGCCGCCGAAGAACGCGACCACCAGGGGGCGGTGCAGGTCGGCGTCGAACAGGGTGGCCGGGGAACGGGTCTCCAGGGTTTCCAGCCGCGCGACATGCTCCGCGTCCAGCCAGCCTTGGGCCTGCCCGTCCAGGGCCCAGCGCCGCACCTCGCCGGTCAGTTGCTCGAGGAACTCACGCATGGGAGAAAATTTCCGACTCGACGGACTGCAAGGCGGGTTCCGGCAATTGGAAGCGGCCTTCGGAACGCAGCCGCTCGGGCAGACGCGCGAGAGCCAAGCCCGGCTCGCGGCCCAGGAGTTCGGTGACCTGCTGGCGCTGGCGCTGCTTCAGCTCGGCTTCCGCCCGGCTGAGGTAATGCCCCAGCGCGCTTTCCGCGAGCAGGGAAGTGAGCGAGAGGATGGCGGGCGCCAGCACGAAATCCTGCACGCCGATGCCGCCCGTATGCAGGGCCACCGCCAGGGCCGCCGCATCGGTGGTGAGGCGCGTGGCTCGCAAACTGTTGAGGATGGCCGGGTGTTCACGCAGGCGGTCGTACAACTGGCGGGCCGTGTGCTCGATCTCGGGCTGAAAGGCGCGGTGGTACGCGGCGATGGCGGCGTAGCTGCGGTCGGCCTGCAGCCGCTGCTCGCGCCGCAGCAGTTGCGCGACTTCCTGCCACCAGTCGCGCATGGCGCCGGCTTCTTCGGACCGCTCCAGGGCGGTCTCGCCCAACTGCAGCAGCAGGTGATCCACCGCCTGGCGCAGCACGGCGATTTCCTGGCCGGCCTCGCCCTTGTGGCCGCTCAGGGAGCGGCCCAGGCGGCTCAGTTGGCGCACCGGCCAGGTGACGATGCTGCGCGCGGTCAGCAGGGCCCTGGCTACGCCGGGAATTTCCAGCAGGGTCAGGAGTTCCGCCAGGGCGCGCTGAAAGGTTTCGTAATGCTGCGGGTGGTCGAGAAAATCCCGCTGATAGACCGCAAGCCCCGCCTCCGTGGCTTCCTCCACATGACGGCGCCATTCCGCCAGGGCGGCATGCTCGACCCGGGCGGGGGCGGTCCACGCGCTCCAGTGGCGGCGCAGCAGTTCCTGGCAATGTGCCCCTTGGGATTCCCGGTGTACGCGGGCGATGCAGCGGCGTAGCACGCCGTCCAGCGCGTTCCGGGCAGCGACCAACGCCCCAGGGCCTTTCTCCAGATACGGCAGCACCACCACCGGCGCCGGCACGTCCTTGCGCACGCTGCGCCACTTCTCTTCCAATGAACGTGAAAGCGCCGCGGCCGATTCGTCCGGCACCTTGTTCAGGCAGATGGCGGTGGGTTGTCCCAGGGGTTCGAGCAGTCGCATGGTGTCCCAGACGGTCTGGTCGGCGTACTTGTCCTTGCTGACCACCAGCAGCACCACGTCGGCCAGCGCGACGGTGCGCAGGACTCCGGCGCGGTAGTCATCGGCGTCGACCGAGTCGAAATCCGGGGTGTCCCACACCACCGCCGGGGCGAGTTCATGTCCGGCACCGCCCGCATCGGTCAGGGCATAAGCGTCGTAGCGGTCGGCGCTGAGCTGGTCCAGGGGCGTGGCTGATTGGCCGAAATAGGCTGCCGCCCAAGCGGTATCGCCCGTGCCCAGCGCGAAACCTTGGGGATGCACGGTGAAGCCCGCCAGGGGGCTGACCCTTGCCATGTCGGTTCCCAGCAGGACGTTGGTGACCGAACTCTTGCCCACCTGGGTGGGCCCGATGACCGCAATCTGGATGGGATGGTCGGGGTGGCGGGCCAGCAGTTCGCCCTTTTGCAGGGCATTCTCCGCCAGCCGAAGGGAAACCAGGCTGCGCGCCAGCGACTCGCTGTTCGACGGACTGCGCGTTGCCTGCAGCACGGATTCATGGCGCTGCCGGATCAGGCGGATGACGGATAGGAGGTCTGGGTTCACGGGGCGGCCGCTGACGGCAAAGTCGGTATTGTACACGATCGCATTGCGGGCTGAGTTCGCGCCCGTGGGGCTTGCAGGTGTTGTCTTGGCGCGGTTCATTCCTTCCATTCCCGTGAGGCAGCTTCGATCCGGCAAAAGCAGTTTTTCCAAATTCCTTTAGGGTTTATGGCCCCAAGATGGCTCATCTGCATTATCATTGCGACATTCGCGCGGGAATTCCGCAAGCCCCATTCCGGGCATTCGCGATACCGAGCAGACACTGCGCGCAGACCGCTCCCCGTGCCCCGGACCGCGCACGGCAGGGGACATCGACCGTTGCGCCGCGGCCGTCGCCTCAAGGATAAAACAGGACGAATCATCAATGACATCACCTTCTACAAAGAAGGCCCGAAACTTCAAACTCAACGATCCCTACGCGCAACGCGAAGCGGAAAAATACGAACGCCCCATTCCCAGCCGCGAACTGATCCTTGAACAGATCAAGGAGAAGGCGGTGCCCTTGTGCCTGGAGGAACTGGCGGACCTTCTGGGCGTGGACGACGAGCAGGACATCGAGTCCCTGCGCCGCCGGCTGAATGCCATGGAACGGGACGGCCAGTTGCTGCGCAACCGACGCGAGCGTTATTGCTATGTCAATCACAAGGATCTGATCGCGGGCCGCGTGCTCGGCCATCCCGACGGCTTCGGCTTCCTGCGCCCCGACGACGGCAGCGAGGACTTGTTCATCTCGCCCAAGGAAATGCGGGTGCTGATGCACGAGGACCGGGCCCTGGCCAGCGTGCGCGGTGTCGACCGGCGCGGGCGGCGCGAGGCGGCCATCATCGAGGTGCTGGAGCACAATACCTGGCATCTCGTGGGCCGGCTCTACAGTGAGCGCGGCATCTACAGCGTGGTGCCGGACAGCAAGCACATCGTGCACGAGTTCATCGTCGCGCCGGAGGATCTCTCGGGTGCTCGCGAGGGGCAGATCGTGGTGGTCGAGATCATCGCCCAGCCCACCCGCCACCGCCAGCCCACCGGCCGCATCATCGAGGTGCTGGGTGACCATATGGCCCCCGGCCTGGAAATCGAGGTGGCGATCCGCTCCCACGACCTGCCCAATGTCTGGCCGGAGGAAGTGGAAAAAGAGATCTCCGGGCTCGGCCGGGAGGTGCCGGAAGAGGCCAAGGCCGGGCGCATCGACCTGCGCAAGCTGCCCCTGGTGACCATCGACGGCGAGGACGCCCGCGACTTTGATGACGCGGTCTACTGCGAGCCCACCCCCAAGGGCTGGAAGCTCTATGTGGCCATCGCCGACGTGTCCCATTACGTCAGGCCCAGCACCGCCCTGGACCGGGAGGCGCAGCGGCGCGGCACCTCGGTGTATTTCCCCGAGCGCGTCATTCCCATGCTCCCGGAAGTACTCTCCAACGGATTGTGCTCCATCAACCCGGAGGAAGACCGGCTGTGCATGGTCTGCGAGATGCTGCTCAACAGCGCCGGCAAGATCACCCGCTCCAAGTTCTACCCGGCGGTGATGCGCTCGCACGCGCGGCTCACTTATAACGAGGTGGCCAAGATCTTGGTGGACAAGGACAAAGCGGCGCGCAAGAAGCGCAGCGCACTGCTGCCCCATCTGGAAGAACTCTACAAGGTCTACCAACTCCTGCACGAGGCGCGCGAGGAGCGCGGCGCCATGGATTTCGACACCCAGGAGTCGAAGATCGTGTTCGGCGAGGATCGCAAGATCGAGAACATCGTGCCGGTCAGCCGCAACGACGCCCACCGTCTGATCGAGGAGTGCATGCTGGCCGCCAACACCTGCGCGGCACGCTTCCTGGCCAAGTCCAAAGTTCCGCACTTGTTGCGCATACATGACGGGCCGTCCCTTGAGAAGCTGACGGACCTGCGCAGCTTTCTGGGGGAGGTCGGGCTCAGCCTGGCCGGCGGCGACAAGCCCGAGCCCAAGCACTATTTCCAACTACTGGAGAAGATCGCCGGGCGTCCCGACGAGCACCTGATCCAGACGGTGCTGCTGCGCTCTTTGTCCCAGGCAGTCTACAGCCCCGAGAAGAAAGGCCATTTCGGCCTGGCGTTGGAGTCCTATACCCATTTCACGTCCCCCATTCGCCGCTATCCGGACCTGCTGGTGCACCGGGGCATCAAGTACGCCCTGGAGGGGCGCGCGCCGGAGGCCTTCGGCTATTCCGGCAGCGACATGGTGCTGTTCGGCGAGCACTGTTCCGCCGCCGAGCGCCGCGCCGACGAGGCCACCCGCGATGTGGTGAGCTGGCTCAAGTGCGAGTACATGCAGTCCAAGCTGGGCGAGGAGTTCGACGGGGTGATTTCCGCCGTCACCTCTTTCGGCTTCTTCGTGGAGCTCACCGATATCTTCGTGGAAGGCCTGGTGCACATCTCCAACCTGGACAAGGACTACTTCCACTATGATCCCATCGGCCATCGCCTGGTGGGCGAACGCAGCGGCGTCACCTACCGGCTGGGCGACAAGGTGCGCGTGTTGGTGGCGCGGGTGGATCTGGATGAGCGCAAGATGGACTTCGAATTGCTGAAGGCGGTGCCGAAGGCCAAGGAAGGAACCGCGCGCAAGCGTCGCCGCCGCCCACGCAAGGGATGAGCGCGCGCCGCCGTATCTTCGGCCTGCACGCCGCGCAGTCGGCTCTCGCGAACACGCCCGACAAGCTCGTAACCGCCTGGTTGGACGAACAGCGCGCCGATCAGCGCCTGAGCGCCTTGCGGCGCGATCTGGAGCGCCTGGGTATCAGCGTGCAGCCGGCCAACCGCAAGACCCTGGATCGGATGGTGGAGGGCCAGAACCATCAAGGCGTGGTGCTGGAGGTGGAACTGCCGCAGGAACGCGGCGAAAACGAGTTGCGCGATGCCCTTGAGGGGCTGCAAAGTCACGCATTTTTCCTGGTGCTCGACCATGTGCAGGACCCGCACAACCTGGGCGCCTGCCTGCGCACGGCGGACGCCGCGGGCGTGCACGGGGTCATCGTTACCAAGGATCAGGCCGCGGGCATCACCCCCGTGGTGAGCAAGGTCGCCTCGGGCGCCGCCGAAACCATGCCCTTGTACAAGGTGACCAACCTGGTTCGCGCCCTGGGCTGGCTGAAGGAGAGCGGTATCTGGATCGCCGGCGCGGCCGGGGAGGCCGAGCGCAGTGTGTACCAGACGGACCTGAACCTGCCCCTGGCCCTGGTGGTGGGCGCCGAAGGCAAGGGATTGCGGCGGCTCACCCGTGACAGCTGCGATTTCCTGCTGCGCATCCCCATGGCCGGGCAGGTGGAAAGCCTTAATCTCTCCGTGGCCACCGGCGTGCTGTTGTTCGAAGCGGTTCGTCAGCGCGCGACCGCTGCCGGGGCAGTGGCTCATTCGGGGGTGTCGTCTTCCTCCTCATCGAGATAGACCACCCCGGTGGTTTCCGCCAGTTCGACGTTGAGGCCGGCCTCGGACGGCTTGAAGCCCATGCGGATCAGGCTGAAATTGGCGTAGAGCAACGGCAACAGGACCAGCGCCGCGAATAGCAGGCGCTCGCGCAGGTTGGCGACGGGTTTCCTGCGGTCAGGTTGCGAATGGCGTCTAAACAGGCTTTTGGGTCCTCGCATGCTGATCTCCCAGAGTTAGGCTGGTTTCGGGGCTTACGCTCTCTGACCCGCCAGGCCTGGCGAAGTTTCCGGTGTCCTTAGCGTCGCCGGGTTTGGTGGATGCGCGCCCGCCCAGTAAACTATGGCTTTTACGGTGGCCTTTCGCCACTGCGTGACAGACCATTTCCCAAGATTGAAGCATGAGTGAACCGAAGGACGGCGTCGACAGCGTGCGCCCGCTGCAGTGGCAGGATGGCGCGCTGCGCGTGCTGGACCAGCGCAAGCTGCCCGATCAGGTCGTGTATGAGGAATTCGCCGGCGCCTCCGGCGTCGCCGAAGCGATTGCCAGCATGCGGGTGCGCGGAGCGCCGGCCATCGGCATCGCCGCCGCCTATGGCGTGGTGCTGGCGGCCCGCGACCGTTATGCGGCGAACCCTGATGCTTGGAAAGACGACATCGCCGAAGACTTCGGCATCCTGGCGGCTTCGCGCCCCACGGCGGTCAACCTGTTCTGGGCGCTGGACCGGATGCGCGAGGCCATTGCGTCCATCGCGGGCGATCCCACGCCGGCCCTGCTGGCGGTGGCGCGCGCCATCCATGAGGATGACATTCGCGCCAACCGCCGCATGGGGGAACTGGGCGCGGAACTGTTGGCCGGTTCCACCGGCCTGCTTACCCATTGCAACACGGGTTCGCTGGCGACCGGTGGATACGGGACCGCCCTGGGCGTGATCAGGACCGCCTGGGCCATGGAGCGGCCTGCGGTGTTTGCCGGCGAGACCCGGCCCTGGTTGCAGGGCGCGCGCCTGACTGTGTGGGAGCTGGAGCAGGATGGCATTCCGGCCACCCTGATCGCCGACTCCGCCGCCGCTTGGCTGATGAAGGCGGGCAAGGTGCAATGGGTGCTGGTGGGCGCCGACCGCATCGCGGCCAATGGCGATACCGCCAACAAGATCGGCACCTATTCCCTGGCGGTGAATGCGCGGCACCATGGCGTGAAATTCATGGTGGTGGCGCCCACCTCCACCATCGACTGGAAAACGCCTTCGGGGGATTCCATCGAGATCGAGCAGCGCAGCAAGACAGAACTTTTGGGCAGCCATTTCCTGCGCGAAGGCTCGGTGATCGATGCCTGGAATCCGGTCTTCGATGTCACGCCCGCCGGGCTGATCGATGCCATCGTCACGGAAGCCGGCGTGGTGCGCAATCCCTCTCAAGGCGGCATGCAGGCATTGCGCCGATAACGCCCCGCGGCCTGCGTGCGGGAGCACAACCGAAAGGAAACAAGTCATGAAGACAGAAGCAGCGATAGTGGTCAGGATCTATGTGCGCGAAAGCGAGCACCTCATGGAAAAAGTCTTGCGTTATCTGCAGGACGATGCCGAGGTGGCGGGCGCCACGGTGCTGCGCGGCATCGAAGGATTTACCGGCGGCGGCGAATTGCGGACCTCTGCGCTGATGGACCTGTCCCTGGATCTGCCCCTGGTGATCGAGTTCTTCGACGCGCCGGAGCGGGCGGAGGCGGTGATAAAGTCCTTGATCCGCCGCTTTCCGCTGCCCCATATCGTCAGTTGGCCAGCGCAGCGCCATTTCGTCAAGGAATAGGAGCGGCTCGAAGGCCGCGGCTATAGCGGGCAAAAGCCCGCTCCCTCGATAGAACTTCACGGAGTCATGTACAACCCATGCTAGATCCCCGCTTATTCCGCACCAGCCTGGACGAAGTCGCGGCACAGTTGCAAAGGCGCGGCCTCACGATCGATAGCGAGGCGTTCCGCGAATTGGAAGCACGCCGCAAAGAGATCCAGGTGCAGACCCAGAACCTGCAGAACGAGCGCAATACCCGCTCGAAGAGCATCGGCCAGGCCAAGGCCCGCGGCGAGGATATCCAGCCGCTGCTGGACGAGGTGGCCCACCTGGGTGACGACCTCAAGCGCAACGAGCAGGCGCTGGAGGACATCCAGCAACAGTTGGAAGATAGGCTGCTGGGTATACCCAATATCCTGGACGCCGATGTGCCCGACGGCCAGAGCGATGCCGACAACCGGGAGATGCACCGCTGGGGCGAACCGGCCGCTTTTGCCTTCACGCCCAAGGATCACACCGATCTGGGCGCGGCCTTGGGCATGGACTTCGAGGCGGCGGCCAAGCTCACCGGCGCGCGCTTCGTCACCCTGCAAGGTCCATTGGCCAGGCTGCAGCGTGCCCTGACCCAGTTCATGCTGGACACCCACACCCAGGCGCATGGCTACACGGAAACTTATGTGCCGTTCATGGTGAACGCGGAGAGCCTGCGTGGGACGGGGCAGTTGCCCAAGTTCGAGGAAGATCTGTTCAAGATCGTCCGCGATCCGCCTTATTATCTGATTCCCACCGCCGAAGTGCCGGTGACTAACCTGGTGCGGGACGAAATCGTGGAGGCCGAGCGCCTGCCCCTGAAATACGTCTGCCACACGCCCTGCTTCCGTAGCGAGGCGGGGTCGGCGGGCCGCGACACCCGGGGCATGATCCGCCAGCACCAGTTCGAGAAGGGGGAACTGGTGCAGATCGTCAGGCCCGAGGCGTCCGCCCAGGCCCATGAGGAACTGACCCGGAATGCCGAAACCATCCTGGAGAAACTGGGCCTGCCTTACCGGCGGATCGTCCTGTGCAGTGGCGACACCGGCTTTTCTTCGGCCAAGACCTACGATCTGGAAGTATGGCTGCCGGGCCAGCAGGCCTACCGGGAGATTTCCTCCTGCAGCAACTTCCGCGACTTTCAGGCCCGGCGCCTGCGCGCCCGCTGGCGCAACCCGGAAACCGGCAAGCCGGAACTGGTGCATACCCTCAACGGCTCAGGCCTGGCGGTGGGACGCACCCTGATCGCGGTCATGGAGAACTATCAGGACGAGCAGGGGCGCATCCATATCCCCGAGGTTCTGCTGCCTTACATGGGCGGAATGACGGTCATCGGCTGACGCCCGCATGCCCATCTGGGTCGACGCCGACGCCTGTCCCGCCGTCATTCGGGACATCCTGTTCCGGGCTGCGGTGCGCAAGCAGATGGCGCTGACCCTGGTGGCGAATCAGTCCATCAGCACCCCGCCTTCGCCCTTCATCAAGGCGGTTCGGGTGCAGGCCGGCTTCGACGTGGCGGACCATTACATCGTCCAGCACCTGTGCGCCGGCGATCTGGTGGTCACCCAGGACATTCCCCTAGCAGCCCTGGTGATCGACCAGGGCGGCGTCGCCCTCAATCCGCGCGGCGAACTCTACACCGCCGACAACATCCGCCAACGCCTGAGCATGCGCAATTTCATGGAGGAATTGCGCAGCAGCGGCGTGATGACCGGCGGGCCCTCCGCTTTCAACCAGCGCGACCGGCAGGAATTCGCCAATCAATTGGATCGGTATCTGCAGCGCGCTCGTTGAAGCGCGCCCGCGCCTTTGACCGGGCAGTGACTGCGGCCCCCCGGTGACGATGGCCGAACAGCAGGCGGATTGACGTAAGAAGATTTAAGTCATTTGCCTGATTGTCTGCGGCAGATCGCCTTATATTCGGGGATTTCTCGTCGCCTGTCTCGATTGGCTTGCTAAGTTGACTGCTTATTTCGCCCCTTGGGCTGCATTCCTGGAGTGCAGGAACGTGCGCGCCAGTGGCGCTTATCGCCTGATTTTTCAGTCCCTCCGATAGGCCATGAGGCAAACCTCAAGGTCAGCCGATGCCTTGCCTGGTGTGAGGCGCACCCAATTTGCCCATCGTTGGAGCGGTTATTGCTGTTGAACTGTCACTCCAGCAGGGTTTGCCTGGTTCCAGTGTTAAAAGGACCGGGCGCCCGACGAAAACAAGAGCGACAGAGGCAGGGCGATGGCAGCGACCATAAATCGAGGTTCGGATCGGCGGCGGCTGACGCAAAAGGCGGCGCCGAAGGCAAAGCTCGGCAGGGCAAAGGGTCTCGGACTCAGACGAAAGCTGCCGGGTGTGGCCTTGGCGCTCGCCCTGGCGCTTTTGGCGCTGGCCGCGCAGTTCTATCAATCTTGGGTGTTGGGCCGGGTCGTGCTGGAAGGCTTGGTGGCTGCTCTGCTGCTGGGCATCGTCTGGCGCAACTGTTTGGGCATTTGCGGCAGCGATGTCGCGGGGATTGGGTACGCCGGAAAGCAGTTATTGGAATTGGCCATCGTCCTGTTGGGCGCCACGGTGGATTTCCACGGCTTGGCAACAGCCGGCGCGAGCCTGGTGGCGTTGACGGTGCTGGTCGTTGCCTTAGGTCTTGCCGCCAGCCTCTTGATTGGCCGCCTGACCGGCCTGAACCCTCGGCTGGCGGTGCTCATCGCCGTGGGCAACTCCATTTGCGGCAATTCCGCCATCGCCGCCGTGGCACCGGTGATACGCGCCGAACCCGAAGAGATTGCCAGCGCCATCGCCCTGACCGCCCTCATTGGCGCGGCGCTGGTGCTGGCTTTGCCGGCGGCGGAACGCGTGTTGGGCTTTGGGGAGTATCAATATGGCGTGCTGGCCGGCTTGACGGTCTACGCCGTGCCCCAGGTTCTGGCGGCAACGTTTCCAGTGGGCGCGCTCAGCGTGCAGATCGGGACCCTTGTCAAACTGACCCGCGTCCTGCTGTTGGGTCCGGTGGTGCTGCTCTTCGCCGTTTCCCGCCACCGGGCCTTCACGCCGGGGCGCACCCGACTGATCCGGCTGGTGCCCTGGTTCATCATCGGCTTCCTGGGTCTGGCTACCCTGCGTACCGAGGGTCTCTTGCCGGAGATTTGCGTCCCCTGTCTGTCACAAGCCAGTCATTTCCTGACCATCCTGGCGATGGCGGCCCTGGGGCTCTCGGTGGACGCCCGCTCGATCCGGCGGGTCGGCCTTGCCGTTTCGGTGACGGTGGTCCTGTCTTTGGTCGTTCTGATCGCGGTCAGTGTATTGACCGTCAGGGCTTGGGGAGTCTGATGAATTCTGGCTTTGATGCGCCTCCAATGGCAAACGGTTGCTAAGGCGCAACGCTTCCTGCCTCGGCAAATCGTATGCTGCCTGCATGGGGTTTTTGCGCTTCGTCGTCGCTCTCATCTGGCTTCGCTGATACGTCAGCAGAACCTAGCATCCCGAAGTATCAGTCGCCACGATCGGTTCGGCACCAGAAGTGAGTGCTTCCGTGTATTGCACATAGCAGGTCAATGGGTCTCGGGCAGAGGTTAAACGCCAGATGGTTCTTTGGCCTGCCTCGATGGAAACCGTGAATCCGCCGGTTTGGACGGCAGTATCGATTTCGTTGTAACCGATGTTGTCTCCGGCGTCCGGCCAGCCGTTCCAAATCTGGATCGATTGTCCATTGTTGCTGATGGTATACACACCGGATGTGGAGTTGCAGCTCGATGTGCCTTGAACGACACAGAGCATACGCCAATTGGCAGCAGCTTCGCGGACGGAACCTGCCAGGCTGCTGACGGTAGCGACCGAGGCTGAACTGGAGAGGTCAACGAATCGCGGCAATGCGGTGGCGGCGAGAATCCCGAGGATGATGATGACCACCACCAGTTCGATCAACGAGAATCCTTTGATCGCATTGTGATTCGGGATTGTCGCGAGGGACTTGCAGTGTCCGGATATTCTAAATGCTGAAACCGTCTTCATTTTTGTGACTGCGTTTTTGTAGTCAACCGCACGATAAATCGCAAAACCCTTTCATGGCTGCTTATAAATCCAATCAAGCAACGCATCCTGCGCCGGCCCTTGCCGATCCGGCAGAAACCCGTCCATGGCGCATAAGCTGTCCAGCGAGCCGGCTTTGAGGCGAGCTTGCCGGGCGAGGTCGGTGCTTTTCTGGCGTTTTTGCAGCGTGCCGGATACCTCCGTGATTTGCATAGAGGATATCAGACCCATGGGATGTGCCGACGTCAGGAGGTGCATCGGTGGAGGCGGGATTTGTTGTGTCGCTTCGCGACGGCTTTGATACGCGGGGTTTGGCCCTCGCACCACGAGTTCCTTTTCTTTGCGCGGCCAAAGAAAAGGAACCAATAGAAAAGCCGCGCGGTTGCCGTTTACTTGCGACGCTGCGCAATCCTGCTTCGCTTGCAAGCCCAGGGATAATCCGTCCATGGATTACCCGTTCGCCGGGCCTGGGGTCCATTGGACTTTCGGCACTGTCCGGCTCACCCTCCGCTCTCGCTTTCTTCGGGAGCCGGCAGAAGATCCGTCCCTGTCCCTCTGCCGTCGTGCGGAATTCATTCCGCACCCCTGCGGGTAATCCCCTCGAAAGCTACGGTGCTCGGCGCGGCAAACGGGCTCGAAAACTCGAACTCTCCGCTGGTTCCCATGCTCCGCGTGGGAACCGGCTCTTTTACCTCGATCGATGCGCCTCCTGACGTCGGCACATCCTATTTAGACTAGTTGCGCAAATCCCCAAGCATCGCGCGCAATTCGGCTTCTAATGCTTTACGCGCAACGGGCGCTGCTGTCTCGAAGTACTTTGCCGCTCGAATCCACGCATCATGCATTTTTTCAGCTGTCGCATTTGTCATAACGTCTACGTCGATGGTTGTGTAAATTCCAAAATCAATGACTTCATGCCGTAGATCATTGTGATACGACTCGAGTTGGCTGCAGAGAGAATCTGGTAAGTAGATTCTGCTTTTTTCGAATTGCTTATAGAACTCTGCCGCCTTTCTCATGGCACTGACGTACTTTTCGCGCTTGGAAGGTTCGTCTGACCACTGCGTTGGTGAAACTAAACTGCTTGCGGCCCATTCCGCCTCAACCAACAACTCATAAAGATTCGCTACTACTTCCGCACGGCGCTCGTGCAACCTGGAAAACCGTATCTGATGTTCCAATGTTGCGAGAGCAAGCTCATGTTTAAGCTTCTCAGAGGTTCCAGCAAGTTGAGCTTGCGAGTCTGACCTGAATCTTTCCAGATCTTTTGCCAAAATTTGTGTTCCAAATGATCGGGCAAGCCAACCCAGCACCATGATAAGGATCGCATTTCCACCCAAGGAAATCAGAAGGGACTGCAACACATCCATATGAACAATTTAGAAGTAAGTTATGAGCCTATAACGGGGCGGGCAGGTCGCCCTATTCTGCGAAAACCTGCCCAGAGGCAAATCAGAGGTTCTTATCCGTCACCGCCCCCTCCGACGCCGAACTCACCAGCTTGGCGAATTTCGCCAAAACGCCTTTGGTGTAGCGGGGTGCCGGTTGCGTCCAGGCGGCCAAACGGGACTGAATCTCCGCGTCCGGAAGGTGGAGGGTCAACTCGCGGCTGACGGCGTCGATGGTGATCTCATCGCCATTCTGCACTATGGCAAGTGGCCCTCCGACATAGGCCTCGGGCGTGATGTGTCCGACCACGAAGCCGTGGGTGCCGCCTGAGAAACGGCCGTCGGTGATGAGGGCGACATCCTTGGCCAGGCCCTTGCCCATGACGGCGGCGGTGGGGGAAAGCATCTCGCGCATGCCGGGGCCGCCCTTGGGGCCTTCGAAGCGGACGACGATGACATCGCCCTTGACCACGGTGCCGTCCAGAATGGCCTTTAGCGCCAGTTCCTCGCACTCGAACACCCGCGCCTTGCCGGTGAACTGCAGGCCCTCCTTGCCGGTGATCTTGGCGACCGCGCCCTCGGGGGCCAGGTTGCCTCGTAGAATGACCAGATGGCTGTCTTTCTTGATGGGCTTGTCCAGGGGCTGGATGATGGCCTGGTCTGCGGGGTAATCCGGAGCCTCGGCCAGGTTTTCCGCCAGGGTCTTGCCGGTGACGGTCATGGCGTCTCCGTGCAAAAGGCCCGCCTTCAACAGTTCTTTCATCAAGGGCTGGATGCCACCAATTTCAACCAGTTCGGCCATGGAGTATTTGCCGCTGGGCTTGAGGTCCGCCAGCATGGGCACGTGCTCGCCGATTCGGGTGAAGTCGTCCAGTTGCAGGTCCACGCCGCAGGCATCGGCCATGGCCAGCAGGTGCAGCACGGCATTGGTGGAACCGCCCAGGGCAATGACCACGGTGATGGCGTTCTCGAAGGCCTGCTTGGTCATGATGTCGCGGGGCTTGAGGTCCAGTTCCAGCAGTTTGAGCACCTGGGCGCCGGCGCGCACGCAGTCCAGTTGCTTGTCCGTGGAAATGGCCGCCTGGGCGGAACTGCCCGGCAGGCTCATGCCCAGCGCTTCGATGGCCGAGGCCATGGTATTGGCGGTGTACATGCCGCCGCAGGAACCGGGGCCCGGGATGGCCTTGGACTCGATGGCCTTGAGTTCCGCGTCGTCGATCTTGTCGTTGGCGCGTGCACCGACGGCCTCGAACACCGACACCACGTCCAGCTTCTTTTCGCCGTGGCAGCCCGGCAGGATGGTTCCGCCGTAGACGAACACCGCCGGACGGTTGAGGCGGGCCAGGGCGATCATGCAGCCCGGCATGTTCTTGTCGCAGCCGCCGATCGCCACCACGCCGTCGAAGCCCTGGCAGCCCACCACCGTCTCGATGGAGTCGGCAATGACTTCGCGGGAAACCAGGGAGTACTTCATGCCCTCGGTGCCCATGGAGATGCCGTCGGAGATGGTGATGGTGTTGAAGATCACCGCCTTGCCGCCATTGCCATCCGCGCCGCGGGCGGCGTCTTCAGCCAACTTGTTGATGTGCATGTTGCAGGGCGTGACCATGCTCCAGGTGGAGGCGATGCCGACCTGGGGCTTGGCGAAGTCGGCATCGGTGAAGCCGACCGGATAGAGCATGGCGCGGCTGGGCGCGCGTTCCATGCCGTCGACGACCTGGGATGAATACGTGCGGGTTTTCTTGTCGGTCATGATGGGCTCGCTTAACGGACTACGTGAGGTTTTCCCTCGAGAGAGGGTGTATCGGAAAATCAGAGCGGAAGCGCGGCGGCGCCTTTGTCGGCACCGCCCGTGAGTCTGCGGAGACCGGCTTAGAAGGAATCCCAGCTGCTGCGCTTGCGCCAGCTCAAACGGGGCAGGATGACACCCAGGGCGATGCCGCCGAACAGGACGCCAGCGCCGATCAGGAACCAGTCCTGCTTGTTGCTGTCATCCAGCGCCTTCATTTCGCGGCGATTCGTCTCCAGTTCGCGCTCCAGGTTGATGACCTTCTGCTGCAACTGGTCGCGTTCTTCCTGGATCTGCAGGGCATTGGCCGAGGCCTGGCGGATGGAGATGATCTCGCTGTTCAGGCGTTCGGTCTCGCTGGACAGATCCTGATTGCTTCTGTCCGCCGCGTCCTTTCCCGCCGTCAGCCCCGCGATCTGGGTCTTCAGGTTGCGGTTCTCGGCTTCAAGCACTTCCGCTTTGCGGATGCTGTCCTCCGCTTGGATGCGCGCCGGCGGCGTCGTGGTCAGGTAGCGCGACAGGATCCAGCCGCGTTCGCCGGTTTCCAGGGCCACCAGGCTGTAGCCTTGGGGCGTCTCGCCTTGCAGCAGGTTCACCGGGGAGCCTGAGGGCACCATCTTCACGATCTTGTGCTGCAGGCTCTGGCCCGTTCGCAGTTGGACCTCGAGCTGATCGGTGACGTAAATCTTCTCGGCCGCCATCGCATCGAAGCCCGACAACAGCAAAACCGCCAGTATGCGCATGTTCACCTTTGGACCCGCCCTGTTCCGTTGAGAGGTAACACGAGATTTTAGCAACACTTGGCACCCTTGGGCTCCTTGCTCCGGGTCGAGGTGCGGGTCAGGGCACCAGCAGCAGTTCCAGCAAGGCCTTCTGCGCATGCAGGCGGTTCTCCGCCTCATCCCAGACCACGCTCTGTTCCCCTTCCAGGACCTCGGCGGAGACTTCCTCGCCCCGGTGGGCCGGCAGGCAATGCATAAAGACCGCGTCGGGCGCGGCCAAGGCCATGAGGGCTACATCCACGGTGTAGGCGGCGAAGGCCTGCGCCCGCTCGTTCTGTTCCTGTTCCTGGCCCATGCTGGCCCAGACATCGGTGACCACCAGGTCGGCGTCCCGGGCGGCCTGGCTGGGGTCGCGCAGCAGTTCGACCCGGTCGCCGGCCGCGGCCAGCAACGCGGGCTCGGGATCGTATCCCTCGGGGCAGGCGATCTTCAGCTGGAAGTCCAGCATTTCCGCGGCATGTATATAGGTTTGCGCCATGTTGTTGCCATCGCCGATCCAGGCCACGGTCTTGCCGGCGATGTCGCCGCGATGCTCGAAATAGGTCTGCATGTCCGCAAGGAGCTGACAGGGGTGGAAACGGTCGGTGAGGCCGTTGATCACCGGCACCCGGGAGTATTCGGCGAAGATCTCCACGGTACGGTGCAGATGGGTCCTGAGCATGATGCAGTCCACCATGCGCGACAGCACGCGCGCGCTGTCTTCCACCGGTTCGCCGCGGCCGAGCTGGGTATCGCGCGGGGAGAGGAAGATGGCGCTGCCGCCGAACTGTGCCATGCCCGTCTCGAAAGACACCCGCGTGCGCGTGGATGATTTCTCGAACACCATGCCGAGGACCTTGTTCTTGAGGGGCTCGTAGGCGGGGTCCTGGTATTTCAGTTCGGTGGCGCGGCGGATCAGGGCGTGGAATTCGTCGCTGCTGAGGTCTTTCAGGGTGATGAGGTGACGCGGTTTCATGATGTTGCTGCGGTTTCCGGCGCTCCGGCGCGCTGTGTGAAGGAGGCGATGAGGGCGGCCAGTTCCTGCACCAGGAGTTGGGCTTGCTCGTCCGTCATGATGAGGGGCGGCAGCAGGCGGATGGTCCGCTCCGCCGTGACGTTCACCAGCAGGCCGGCGTCGAGGGCCAGGGCGACGAGTTCGCCGCAGGGCTGGTCCAACTCGACGCCGATCATCAGGCCCTTGTTGCGCACGTCCAGCACATGGGCGTTGCCACCGAGGGTGCGGCGGAAGTCCGCGGCGATGCGGTTACCGAGTTCTTTCGCGCGGGCGGCAAGGTTCTCTGAAGCGATGGTTTTCAGCACCGCGAGGGCTGCGCTGCAGGCCAGGGGGTTGCCGCCGAAGGTGGAGCCGTGCTTGCCGGCGGAGAGGACTTCCGCGGCCTTGCCGCGGGCCAGGCAGGCGCCGATGGGGACGCCATTGCCCAGGGCCTTGGCCAGGGTCATGACATCGGGCAGGATGTCCTCCTGCTGGAAAGCGAACAGGCTGCCGGTGCGGCCGATGCCGGTCTGCACTTCGTCCAGCATCAACAGCCAGCCACGCTGGTCGCACAACTGCCGAAGCGCCTTCAAATAGCCGGCATGGGGAATGCGCACGCCGCCTTCGCCTTGAACCGGCTCCACCAGCATCGCCACCACGCGCGGGTCATCCACGGCGCTGACGGCGTCCAGATCGTCATAGGGCAGGCGGATGAAGCCGCTTACCAGCGGTTCGAAGCCCTCGCGGACCTTGGCGTTGCCGGTGGCGCTGAGGGTGGCCATGGTGCGGCCGTGGAAGCTGCCCTCCATGACCAGCACGCAGGGATCGTCGATGCCGCGCTCGTGGCCCAGCTTGCGCGCGATCTTGATGGCGGCCTCGTTGGCTTCGGCGCCGGAATTGCAGAAGAACGCCTTCTCCAGCCCGCTGGCTGCGATCAGGGCGTCGGCGAGATTCTCCTGCAGCTTGATCTGGTAGAGGTTGGAGGTGTGCAGCAACTTGCCCGCCTGGGCGCAGATGGCATCGCGCACCGCCGGGTGGGCATGGCCCAGGCCGCACACGGCGACCCCCGAGACTGCGTCCAGGTAGCGCCTGCCGGCCTCGTCCCATAGCCAGGCGCCGTCACCTTTCTCGAAGACCACCGGAAGCCGTGCGTAAGTCGCCATCACATGACTCGTCATCGTCGAAATCCCTCGAAAAAACAAAAGGCAGTCAGCCGACTGCCCCCCGCGAAAAAAGGCATTATATGCAAACTGGCTTTTCTAACAAGCAATTTCTTTAGACGGATGCGGGATATGGCCGCCCGCGGCTGCGCTTAAATTTCGAGGTGGCTTCTGATAGATTTACTAGGTTTAAGACACTCAACTTTAAAGCGAGGTGAATGATGGACGTAATGGATCGAATCAAGCAGCAGTTGGCCGACAACCACGTGGTGCTGTACATGAAGGGCACGCCGTCGTTTCCGCAGTGCGGTTTTTCCGGGCGGGCGGTGCAGATCCTGGAGCAGTGTGGCGTCCGCTACGCCTACGTGAACGTGTTCGAGGAGCCGGAGATCCGCGAAAACCTGAAGCTGTATTCCCAGTGGCCGACCTTTCCGCAACTGTTCGTGGACGGTGAGTTGGTAGGCGGCAGCGACATCATGATGGACATGTTCCAGAGCGGTGAACTGCAGAAGCTGCTGAGCAAGACTCAGGAAGCGGCGGCCGACTGACGTGCCGGACCGGGCTCGGGCCAGGCGCCGGTAAGCTCGGCCCAGCGGTTGACGATGGTGCAGAACAGGCGCGCCGTCTGCTCCGCATCGTATACCGCCGAGTGCGCCTCGCGGTTGTTCCATTCCATGCCGGCGGCCTGAGCGGCCTTGGCCAGCACCGTCTGGCCATAGGCCAGGCCCGCCAAGGTGGCGGTGTCGAAGGTGCTGAACGGGTGGAATGGGTTCTTCTTGATGCCCGCCCTATTCACCGCCGCGTTCAGAAATCCGATGTCGAACGCCGGGTTGTGGCCTACCAGGATGGCGCGGGTACAGCCGTTGCGCTTGATAGCGCTGCGGATGGGGGTAAAGAGCTTGTGCAGCGCATCCTTTTCGTCCAGGGCGATGCGAAAGGGATGAAAGGGATCGATCTTGTTGAAGGCCAGGGCCGATTCCTCAAGACGCGCTCCGGGGAAGGGATTGACGTGGGCGTGATGGGTCTCGAGGATACTCAGGCGGCCTGAGGCGTCCATCTCGGGAATCACGGCGGCGATTTCCAGCAGGGCGTTGCGCTGGGGATCGAAGCCGGAAGTCTCGATGTCCACCACCACCGGCAGGTAGCCGCGGAAGCGCTGGGCCATCGGGAGTTTTTCATTGTTCATGGGGCAAGATGATTTTTACTCGACGTAAAGCGGCCGGCCCATTATATTTAGCGGGCTTTGATTTGTCGTGGGCGGGCTACAAGGTCTTGCGCCCCTGACAGCTATGCTATGTTTAGCGCACGCGGATTTCCATGTCCCGAGGAAAACAGGCTGGATAAACAAACATGAAGAAGATGACACCTAACTTCCGCTGGTACCGTTGTTCGGCAGTGGCCTTGTCGCTGACGATGGGTCTGGCAGGTTGCGCAAGCAACGCGACGCACGACCCCCGCGACCCGTGGGAGGGATGGAATCGCAATGTGCAGAGCTTCAACGATAGTCTCGACGATTATTTCATGAAGCCCATCGCCAAGGGTTACCAGGTGATCACGCCGTCCTTCGTGGATCGCGGCATCACCAACTTCTTCAACAATGTGGACGACATCGGCGTCATCGCCAATGACCTGCTGCAGCTCAAGTTTGCCCAGACCGGCAAGGACACCGGGCGATTCTTGATCAACACCACGGCGGGCCTGGTCGGATTCGTCGATGTGGCCAGCGCCGTCGATTTGCACAAGAACAACGAGGATCTGGACCAGACCCTCGGCGCCTGGGGCATTCCCTCCGGTCCCTATCTGGTGCTGCCCCTGGTGGGTCCGAGCACGCCACGCGGCGCGGTGGGCCTGGCGGGTGACACCATGTCCAACCCGATCAACTGGGTCAATCCGGCGGCCTATGCGTTTGGCAGCGGCACCTTGAAGACCATCGACACCCGCGCCGACCTGCTGAGCGCCACCAAGATTGCCGACGAGGCCTCGGTGGACCGCTATGAGTTCATTCGCAATGCCTACTTCCAGGATCGCAACTACAAGATCCATGACGGCAATCCGCCGGCGGAAGACGACATGGAGCAGGAACTGGACGAATTCGAGAAGCTGGACGTACCGTTTCCGACCAAAACCGACTGAGGTTCACGCCTCCCTGACGGAGGCTCAAGGGCCCGCGACCGGGGGACCGGTTGCGGGCTTTTGCATTCTGCGGGAGGCCCTGGCTAGGCCAGTTTCCAGGCGATGCTCTCGCCGGCCCGCAGCGGCACCAATGACTCGGAACCCAAGGGGTAAGTCTCGGGTGCCGTCCAGGCCTGCCGGGTCAGGGTGACGGTGCCCCGGTTCGGTTCCAGCCCATAGAATCTCGGGCCGTTGAGGCTGGCGAAGGATTCGAGACGATGCAGGCGCCCCACGCTGTCGAAAGCTTCCGCGTACAACTCCATGGCGGCGTGGGCCGTGTAGCAGCCGGCGCAGCCGCAGGCGGTCTCCTTGCGGGATTGGGCATGGGGCGCGCTGTCGGTGCCCAGGAAGAACTGCGGATTCCCGCTGGTGGCGGCTTCCAGCAGGGCCTGGCGGTGTGTTTCGCGCTTGAGTACCGGCAGGCAGAAATAATGAGGTCGAACACCGCCCGCCAAGAGAGCGTTGCGGTTGTAGAGCAGATGGTGGGCGGTGAGGGTGCCTGCCAGTTGGGGGCGGGAGCGGACGAAATCGATACCCTCCCGGGTGGTCACATGCTCCAGCACCAGGCGCAGGCCCGGAAAACGTTCGGCCATGGGCGCTAGTTCGCGCTCGATGAACAGCCGCTCGCGATCGAAGATGTCGGTGCCGGGGTCGGTCACTTCGCCGTGCACCAGCAGCGGAACTCGTAAATGCTCCATTGCTTCCAGCACCGGGTAGATTCCTTTGAGGTCGCCGACGCCTGCCTCAGAATGGGTGGTGGCACCGGCCGGGTAGAGTTTGAAGGCGTGAACATGAGGGCATTCGGCGGCGCGGGCCACTTCATCCCGAGTGGTCGCCGGCGTGAGATACAGGCTCGTCAGCGGCTCGAAGTTTAGGTCGGCCGGTACCGCGGCCAGGATACGCTGGCGATAGGCGAGGGCGGCCTCCACTGTGGTGACCGGCGGTGTCAAATTGGGCATGACGATGGCGCGCGCGAACTGGCGTGCGGTGTGAGGCACGGTGGTGCTCAGCGCGTCGCCGTCGCGCAGGTGCAGGTGCCAATCGTCGGGACGGATCAGGGTGATGTGCTGCATGGCGGCCGGGTCAAGGTGGCGGTCGAGGGCGGCATCTTAGCATCTGGCGTGTCCTTGCGGGTCTTGAAAAAGCAGTGAAGCGGCCACAGTAAGAATCAACGAGTCAAAATCTTCGGGAGTATCGAGCAATGCCAATTTACGAGTACCAGTGCAAGGCCTGCGGACACGAACTGGAAGTCATCCAGAAGATCAGCGAGGAGCCTTTGCGGTTCTGCCCCGAGTGCGGCAAGGAGGAACTGAGCAAACTGGTTTCCGCTGCGGGATTCCGGCTCAAGGGTGGCGGCTGGTATGAAACCGACTTCAAGGGCAGCAAGGACAAAAAAAAGAACCTGGCCGGAGACGGCAAGTCGGAGAAAAAATCGGATAGCAAGTCCGAAAGCAAGCCGGCGGCGTCCAGCGAAGGCAGCAAGTCCACGACCGCCGATTGAGGATTTCGATCCTTCGCCTTGCACGGAAGCTGCAGTAGACGGTATATTTTTCGGTTTTTCACCCTCAGATCAGAGACCGACTATGCGCAGCCACAAGTGCGGGGAACTCAACGAAGCCCATCTGGACCAGGAAGTCGATCTGTGCGGCTGGGCGCACCGGCGGCGCGATCATGGCGGCGTGATCTTCATCGACCTGAGGGACCGGGAAGGCCTGGTGCAGGTGGTGTTCGACCCGGACCAGCCTGAGGCTTTCCACACCGCCGAGTCGGTGCGCAGCGAGTATGTGCTGAGGGTGCACGGCAAGGTGCGCCGCCGCCCCGCCGGCACCGAGAACGCCAACATGCCCACCGGCGCCATCGAGGTGTTCGGCACCGCCCTGGAGATTCTCAACAAGGCGGAGACCCCGCCGTTTCCGGTGGAGAGTGAGATCGAGGTCAACGAGGAGACGCGGTTGCGCTTCCGCTACATCGACCTGCGCCGCCCCTTGATGCAGCAGCGCATGAAGATGCGCCGCGACATCATCCGCTTCCTGCGCAATTTCCTGGATCATCACGGTTTCTACGAGATCGAGACCCCGTTCCTGACCAAGGCCACCCCGGAAGGCGCGCGCGACTACTTGGTGCCCAGCCGCACCCACGAGAACGCTTTCTTCGCGCTGCCGCAGTCGCCGCAGTTGTACAAGCAGCTGCTGATGATCTCCGGCATGGACCGCTATTACCAGGTGGTGCGTTGTTTCCGCGACGAGGACCTGCGCGCAGACCGCCAGCCGGAATTCACCCAGTTGGATATCGAGACCTCGTTCATGAACGAGGAGCAGATCACGTACTTGATGGAGGACATGATCCGCGACTTGTTCGGCGAGGTGCTGGACGTGGCCCTGCCGCAGCCCTTCATCCGCATGACCTACGCGGAGGCCATGCGCCGCTACGGGTCCGACAAGCCGGACCTGCGCATTCCGCTGGAACTGGTGGATGTGGCGGACCTGATGGCTGGGGTGGAATTCAAGGTATTCGCCGGCCCCGCCGCCGATCCGCAAGGCCGGGTGGCGGCGCTCAAGCTGCCCAAGGGCTGCGATCTTTCGCGCAAGGAACTGGATGATCTGGCCCAGTTCGTCGCCATCTATGGCGCCAAGGGCCTGGCCTACATCAAGGTCAATGACCGCAGCCAGGGCATGGACGGCCTGCAGTCGCCCATCCTCAAGTTCCTGCCCGAGGACGTGGTGCGCGCCATTCTCGACCGCACCGAGGCCGAGACCGGCGACCTGGTCTTCTTCGGGGCGGACAAGGCGCGGGTGGTCAACGAGGCCATGGGCGCCCTGCGCATCAAGTTGGGCCAGGACCGCGGCCTGGTGCAGCCGGGCTGGCAGCCGCTGTGGGTGACGGACTTTCCCATGTTCGAATGGGACGAAAAGCAGCAGCGCTGGTCGGCCTTGCACCACCCCTTCACGGCGCCCAAGTGCAGCCAGGAGGAGTTGGTGGCCAATCCCGGCCAGGCCCTGTCCCGCGCCTACGATATGGTGCTGAACGGCACCGAGATTGGAGGCGGCTCCGTCCGTATCTTCCGTACCGACATGCAAAGCGCGGTGTTCGACCTGTTGGGCATCGGCGAGGAGGAAGCGCAGCAGAAGTTCGGCTTCCTGCTCACCGCCCTGAAGTACGGCGCACCTCCCCACGGGGGGCTGGCCTTCGGCCTGGACCGCTTGGTGATGCTCATGAGCGGCGCGAACTCCATCCGCGAAGTCATGGCATTTCCCAAGACCCAGTCGGCTTGGTGCCCGCTCATCGACGCGCCGGCTCAGGTCACCGACGCGCAGTTGCGCGAACTGGGCATCCGCCTGCGCAAGCCCAACCCGGAGACGGCGGAAAAGGCTTGAGTTGGCCTTCTGTTCCTGGAACGCCCTCCGGGCGGCACTTACCCTTGATCTTCCTGTCCAACGGGCAGCCGTGACGACGACGCGGCTGCCCATGCTATCCTCCCAACCTATCCCAATCGAGTGGCTGTATCGATGAACGCCGTTGCCTTAGACATTCAGGATTTCGCCCTGCTGGATGATGCAGACTGCGACGCCAGGATCCGCGCCGCGAAGAAAGCGCTGGGTTCCCGTTGCGTGATCCTGGGACACCACTATCAGCGCGACGAAGTGTTCCAGCACGCCGATTTCACCGGCGACTCCCTCAAGCTGTCGCGCATGGCGGCCCAGTCCGACGCGGAATACATCGTGTTCTGTGGCGTGCACTTCATGGCCGAGGTGGCGGATATCCTCTCGCGCCCCGAGCAGATCGCCATCCTGCCGGACATGGCCGCCGGCTGTTCCATGGCGGACATGGCCAATCTGCAGAACGTGGAGCGCTGCTGGAAGGAATTGGCCGAGGTGCTGGACCCTGACGCCAAGGTGACGCCAGTCACCTACATCAATTCCGCGGCGGACCTCAAGGCCTTCTGCGGCCGTCACGGCGGCATCGTCTGCACCTCCAGCAACGCCAAGGCCATCCTCGATTGGAGTTTCTCGAGGCGCGAGAAAGTGCTGTTCTTCCCCGACCAGCACCTGGGCCGCAACACTGGCTACCGTATGGGTATCCCCCTGGAAGAAATGGTGGTGTGGGATTTCGGCAAACCCATGGGCGGCCTGAGCCGCGAAGAAATCGAGAAGGCTCGCATCATCCTCTGGAAGGGCTTCTGTTCGGTGCACCAGATGTTCCAGCCGCAGCACATCGACCGCTTCAAGGAGACCTACCCGGACACCCTGGTGATTTCCCACCCGGAGGCCTGCTTCGAGGTATGCCAGAAGTCTGATTACATCGGTTCCACCGAGTACATTTTGAAGACCGTGCGCGAGGCGCCGCCGCAGACCCGCTGGCTGGTGGCGACCGAGCTGAATCTGGTAAACCGCCTGCGCGACGAGGTGAAGGGGCAGGGCAAGAGCGTGCATTTCATGTCGCCGACGGTGTGCATGTGCTCCACCATGTTCCGCACCGATCCGCAGCACTTGGCCTGGGTTCTGGAGAACCTGGTGGCGGGGCGCGTGGTCAACCCCATTCGCGTGCCCGAGGCGGACAAACTGGAGGCGCGCAAGGCGCTGGAGAATATGCTTTCGCTGGCCTGATCCCGTCGGGCATTAACGAATGCAGATCCAACTGGTTTGCGTGGGTAATCGCATGCCGGACTGGGTCGAGACCGGGTACGGCGAATTCGCCAAACGCCTGCCCCGCGAGTGCGAACTCAAGCTGCGTGAAATCGCCCCCGGGGTGCGCGGCAAGAATGCTGATCTGGCGCGGGCCATGGAAGATGAGGGCAAGCGCATGCTGGAGGCGATCCCGCCCGGCCATCACGCCGTGGCCCTGGACCTGAGCGGCGAGGAGTGGAGTACGCCGGAGCTGTCTCAAGTGCTGGCTCGCTGGCTGCGCGAGGGTCAGAATGTGTCGCTGATGGTCGGCGGCCCCGAGGGCTTGTCGCCCGGCTGCCTGCAGCGGGCGCGGCAGCGCTGGCGGCTTTCGGCCCTGACGCTGCCACATCCCCTGGTGCGCGTCGTGGTGGCTGAGCAGTTGTACCGCGCCTGGAGCATTCTCAACAATCACCCCTACCACCGCTGATGTCACCGTCTCCCCGCATCATCCTGGCTTCCACCTCGCCTCGGCGGCGCGAACTGTTGGCGCAGCTCGCCATTCCTTTCGAGGCTGTCGACGTGGAAGTGGACGAGACGCCGAGGTTGGGCGAGCCGGCAGAGGTCTACGTGGCGCGCGTGGCGGCGGAGAAGTCCTTGCAGGGCCAGTGCGAGGGCGCTGCGGCGCTCCCGGTGCTGGGAGCGGATACCGAGGTGGTGCTCGATGGCGAGGTGCTGGGCAAACCGCGGGATCGCGAGCATGGCGAGGCCATGCTCAAACGCCTCGCGGGCCGCGAGCACCGCGTCCTCAGCGGGGTGTCCCTGCGTTTCGGGGAGCAGCACTGGCAGGCCATGAGCGAAAGCAGGGTGTATTTCCGTGCGTTGCGCGATGCGGAGATCAGCGCCTACTGGAATACAGGGGAGCCCGCGGACAAGGCGGGGGCCTACGCCATTCAGGGTCTGGGGGCCGTTTTCATCGCCCGCCTGGAAGGCAGCTTTTCCGGCGTGATGGGACTGCCGGTTTACGAGACCGCGGAATTGCTGAGCCGGGTGGGAATCGATGTGTTCGGGGAGAGTCAGTGCCGCGATGAGCGATGAGATCCTGATCAATGTAACGCCGCCCGAGATCCGCGTCGCCATCGTCGAAAACGGCGTCTTGCAGGAGGTGCTGATCGAGCGGCTGCGCCGCCGTGGCCTAGTGGGCAACATCTACAAGGGCCGCATTTGCCGCGTGCTGCCCGGAATGCAGGCGGTGTTCGTGGATATCGGCCTCGAGCGCGCCGCATTCCTGCATGTGTCGGACCTCAACGCCGCAGACCGCGAGAAGGCGGTCAACGAGGAGATCGAACTGGCCTTTCGGGAGGGCCAGGACGTGGTGGTGCAGGTGGTGAAGGATCCCATCGGCACCAAGGGGGCGCGGCTGACCACGGAAATCTCCATACCCTCCGTGTACCAGGTATACATGCCCTATGCCAAGGTCAGCGGCGTGTCCCAGCGCATCGAGTGCGAGTCCGAGCGCATGCGGCTTCGGGCCTGCGTGGAAGCCTTTCAACGCGACCATGCAACGGGCGGCTTCATCGCGCGTACCGCTGCGGAAGGCGTCGACGAAGCTGCACTGCGCTCGGACATGCTGTTCCTGCAGAAGCTGTGGAATTCGGTGGCCCAGCGCATCAAGACGGTGCGGGTGAAGACCCTGCTGCACGAGGACCTGCCTTTGCCCATGCGGGTGCTGCGCGATCTGCACCGTTCCAAGGTGGAGAAGATCCGGGTTGACTCACGGGAAACCTATACGCGAATGCACAAGTTCGCCAAGGAGTTCGTGCCCGAGACCGTGCCCTTGATCGAGCATTACTCCGGCGAACGTCCGCTGTTCGACCTGTACGCCGTGGAAGAGGAGATCCAGCGCGCCTTGGAGCGCCGGGTGGTGCTGAAATCCGGCGGCTACATGATCTTCGACCAGACCGAAGCCATGACCACGGTGGATGTGAACACCGGCGCCTTCGTCGGCGGGCGCAATCTGGAAGAGACCATCTTCAAGACCAACCTGGAAGCGGCCCAGGCCATCGCCCGGCAGCTGCGCCTGCGCAATCTGGGTGGAATCATCATCATCGATTTCATCGACATGCAGGACGAGGAGCACAAGCAGCAGGTGCTCCAGGCCCTGGAAAAGAGTCTGGAAAAGGACCACGCCAAGAACACCATCAGCGAGGTGTCCAGCCTGGGCCTGGTGGAGATGACCCGCAAGCGCACCCGCGAGAGCCTGGAGCACATACTCTGCGAGCCATGCCCCTGCTGCGGCGGGCGCGGGGTGCTGAAAACCCCCGAGACCACCTGCCTTGAGATTTTCCGCGAAATCATCCGCGAAGTGAGGCAATATAACGTCCAGGAACTCCTGGTGCTGGCCTCCAATGAAGTGGTGGAACGTCTGCTCGACGAGGAGGCAGACATGCTTTCCGAACTGGAGCAGTTCCTCGGCGTGAACGTCAAGTTCCGCGCCGAATCCCAGTATTCCCAGGAGCAGTACGACGTAGTCCTCTTGTAGACCCGGCTCCTTGAAAATTGTCCGCCATGTCAGTCGTGCTGCGCGGTATGCCTTGTTTGCGACCTTGGTGGGGAGTGCGCTGGCGCTGAGCGTGCTGCGCTTCTGGCTGCTGCCGGAAGTCTCGCGTTTTCGGGAACAGTTGCAATCCCAGGCAAGCGAACGGCTGGGTGCCACCGTGCGCATCGGAACCCTGTCCGCGCGCATGCTGGGGCTGGAGCCGCAACTCGTTTTACGCGATCTTTCCGTGGTTTCCCGTTCCACCGGCCTGGAAGTGCTGCGCCTCAACAAGGTGGGCCTGGGCGTGAGCCTGGTGCAAAGCCTGCTGCAACGCAGCCCCGTTCTCACCAGCCTGCGTCTCGAGGAAGCGAAAGTCCTGCTGGAGCGGGGCGCGGACGGTTCATTCGGCATCGCCGGTCTGGGTTCGGGCGACGAGAGTCCCCTCTGGCTTTATCCCCTGGAGCGTCTGGCGCTGCGCGACATCGATCTGGCCTGGCGCGCGCCCCATGTCCCGGCGCCCCTGCCGCTGGGGCGCCTGAATCTCAGTTGGCGCAGCCGCGAGGCCCATCACCGCGTGAGCGCACTCCTGCGGCTGGCGCCGGATCTCGGCAGCCGTATCGCGCTGGCGGCCGATCTGAGTGGACCGGCCATTGAGCCATCGAACTGGCGGGGGGCGGTCTACCTGAAGGCTTCCGACCTCCAATTCGGCACGCCCCTCGCCGGCTTGTTCCCGGAGCAGGTTGCCCTTCACGCTGGCATCGGCGATCTGGAACTCTGGGGGCAGTGGGCGTCGGGAGCACTGGCCAGTGCGCGCGGCCGGATGGAACTGGCGAGGCCCGTGTTCGGCTTTGCCGGCGGCAGCGAGCTTCCTGGGTCGCAGGTTTCCCTGGATGGCTTTGCCAGCCGCTTCGTCTGGGAGCGCAGCGGTCGGGGATGGGAACTGGCCTTCAGCGGGCTGAGCCTCGAGCAGGGAGGACAGCGCGGTCCTCCCGTCGACCTGGCCGTGGCCCTGGATGTGGACGCTGCCGGTGCTTCCGTCCTGCGCGCCGCGGCTTCGGATCTGAGGCTGGAGGACGTGCTTCTTTTCGGCAAAGCCCTGCCGCCTGGTGCGTTGCGCAAGGCCCTCGACGATATGCAGCCTGCCGGCGTCATCACCCAGCCTGAGCTCGTGGTCGGCCTGAATGGCGGCGGACGCTTCGGATTTTGCGGCGGCTTCCGGGATCTGATGGTTCACCCCCGGGGGGCGTTGCCCGGTGCTGGCCCCCTGCGGGGTCGGGTCTGCGGCAGCGATCGGCGCGGTCTGGGCAGCATCGCCCTGGCTTTCGGAGAGGTCGGTGCGCCCCGCCTATGGCCGCATCCTGTCGCCCTGGAGACACTGGAAGCCCGCTGGCGGTGGGAGCGCGAGGAAGATGGCCTGCGCCTGGACCTCCCCGTGTTTGGGCTGAAGGCGCCAGGGCTGCATGGGACCGCATCGGGTCAGGTGCAAATACCGTCAGTAGGCGGACCGCCTTTCGTGGATTTGCAGGCGCGGCTTTACGACGTGGATGCCCGTCGCTTGCGCGACTATCTGCCCTTGTCCGCCATGCCGGATAATACCGCGCGCTGGCTGCGGGGCGCTTTCTCCAGCGGCCGTATCGAAACGGCGGACGTGCTGCTGCGGGGGCCCCTCGCGGCTTTTCCGTTTCGAGGCGGGGAAGGTGTGTTTCAGGCCCGGGCCCAGTTGGAGAACGTTGAGCTGATGTTCCACCCAGACTGGCCGCCGGCGCAAGGACTGAGCGGCCAGCTTGATTTCCAGCGAGCCGGAATGGATATCACCGCCCGCGCTGTCGAGGTCGGCGGCGTCCAGGTGCAAAACGCCCGAGCCCATGCCGGGGATTTCGACCTGGACCCCTGGCTGCTCATCTCCGGTGACATCCAGACCGATGTGCGCAAGTCCTTGGAGTTCCTGGAAAAGACCCCATTGCGGCAGATTCCGCATCGGGTATTCAAGTACACGGAGCCGAGTGGCCCGACCGACATCGATCTGAAACTGAGCGTCTATCTGCCCAGCGACCGGGACGAGGTCCGGGTGGACGGCAAGGCGGCATTCAAAAATGCCTTGATGGAATTCCCGGATCTGAACATCGGCATACGCCAGATGAGCGGTGCTCTAAAGTTCAGCGAAACGGGATTGTCTGCGGATGGGGTAAAGGGCGCGCTACTCGGGAGTCCGGTCAGCCTGGGGGTCGGTGAGGCGGGTGATGCCATCCGCGTGGAATTAAAGGGGAAAGCCGGGGTCGAAGAACTCGACCGGCTGGCACCTGCCGCTCATGTCGAGGACTACCTGAAGGGTGCGAGCGCCTACAGGCTGGTGGCGGATATTCCCAAGGAACTGGCGCCTGCCGGCGAGCCCATGCGGATAGCGCTGGAATCTGGGTTGGACGGCCTGGCGGTGTTGTTGCCGGCACCCATCGGCAAGCCTGGCGCATTGCAGCGCAGCCTGCGGCTGGAACTGGCTTTTCCCAGCGGCGAAGATCTGCCGATGCGGATCGTTTATGGCGCCGAGGGCCTGGCGGATCTGTGGTTCGACGAACATGACGGCCGTTATGACTTCGGCGGGGGCGACATCCTGGTAGGTCGGGTCACGGGTAAGCCTTCCCGTTCCGCCGGCCTTCGGCTGCGTGCCCGCTTGGGGGAGTTGGACGCTGCGGCCTGGAAGGATGCCTTGGCTCGAATCAGCCGCCGCGGCCCTCCCACCGGTTTGCTCAAGAGCGTCAGCGTGCAGACCGATGACCTGCGCTGGGACGGCAGGCGGCTGGGCCCCTTGAGCCTGGAGATGACGCAAGAGGGCAGCGACTGGAAAGGCTCGGTCGACGGCGCCATGGCGCAGGGCGATATCCTGCTGAAGGCGCCACAATTCGGCTACCCCTTGCTCAAGTTGGACCTGAAGCAGCTCAGCTTGCCGGATACCGATACGACCGGGGCGCCCAGGCCGACTGCCGCGGAGAGCTTGGCGGCGGATTCGATGCCGGCCTTGCAGGTACGGTCCGGGCGCACCCAGTGGCGGGGCTCGAATCTCGGGGCGCTCAACCTGCTGGCGGAGCGCTGGGCCCAGGGCCTTAATGTCAAGGAGCTGAGCCTGGTGCACGAGAACCACCGCCTGCAACTCAAGGGCAGTTGGTTGGGGCTGGCCGGAGCCGGTGAAACGCGGCTGGAGGGCAAGCTGGACATCCGGGATATGGGTGTGTTCCTGACCGGGCTGGGGTTTGGTAAGGAGATTCGCGATACGCCGACCCAGGCCCAGTTCGCCCTGGCGTGGCCAGGGGCACCTCAGGAGCTGAGTGCCGCCGGGGTGCGCGGGAGTGTCGAGCTGAAACTGGGGCGTGGCAGCGTGTTGAAGATGGAGCCGGGTCTGGGACGGGCATTGGCCGTGTTAAACTTGGACTCTTTGAAACGGTTGCTGCTTCTGGATTTCAGCGACATGTTCGGCAAGGGGCTGAGCTACGACAGCATGCGCGGCCATTTTGAACTGGGTGGTGGGCAGGCACGTAACAGCGGTTTTCTCATCGACGCGGTGGCTGGCACGATCCTGATCAGCGGCCGCGTCGGGTTGGTGGCCAGGGACCTGGACGAAACCGTGACGGTGATTCCCCATACCCTGGCCAGCCTGCCCATGAGCGGAGTGATGCTGGGCAGCGCCGCGGTGGGGGCTGCGCTTTCCGTGGCAGGCAAGCTGGTGGGGCAGGATAGCGTAAGCATCGCCAGCAACCGCTATGCGATCAAGGGCAGTTGGGATAACCCTCAAGTCAGCCGCAGCGAGGGCAACATGCCTTTGGACGTGCTGAATCGGGCGTGGTCGGGGCTGAAGAATTTTTCGGGTTTTGGCAGCAAAGGTGAGGAAGGCGTTAATGAATAAACCGGTTTTTGCGGCAGTGCAGATGGCGTCCAGCCCCAATGTCAGCGCCAATCTGATCGAAGCCGAACGGCTCGTGGCGCAGGCCGCTGCCCGGGGAGCCCGCTTGGTGGTGCTGCCGGAGAACTTCGCCATCATGGGCATGGGCGAGGCCGACAAGCTGGAAGTCGCCGAGGACGAGGGCAAAGGCCCCATCCAGGAGGCCTTGGCGCGCATGGCGGACAAGCATAAGGTCTGGATCGTCGGCGGCACCATGCCCATCCGCGCCAGCGCCGGCCGGGTGCGGGCGGCCTGCCTGCTTTACGACGCCGGCGGGCGTCGCGTCGGCCGTTACGACAAGATCCATCTGTTCGATGTCAACGTGCCGGGCACCGAGGAACGTTACCAGGAGTCCAACACCATCGAGGCCGGCGTTTCCCCCCTGGTCATGGATACGCCCTTCGGGCGGCTGGGCGTGGCCATCTGCTACGACCTGCGTTTTCCGGAGCTGTTCCGACAGATGGCGGAATCGGGCATGGATTTCCTCGCCGTGCCCTCCGCTTTCACCGCCCAGACCGGCGCGGCCCATTGGGAACTCCTGGTTCGGGCGCGCAGTGTGGAAAATCTGTGCTTCACCGTGGCCGCCAACCAGGGCGGGTTTCATGTGAACGGACGCGAAACCTTCGGCCATAGCATGATCGTCGATCCCTGGGGCAAGATCATGGACAGCCTGGCGTCGGGATCGGGGGTGGTGTGCGCGGAAATGGACCGCGAACGCCTGGAGCGGGTTAGAGTAGCGTTTCCGGCCTTGGAACACCGCCGGTTGCGTTGTATTTGAACGAGCGAGAACAACGAGATTCCCATGGCAAGTGATTCTTTGGCGATTGCCCGGCAATCCTTACTGGAGCCGGCGGGCCTCGGCAACAACGAGATCGACCACGTGATGGGGCAGCTGCTGGGCGCGTCCGTGGATGCGGCCGACATATACATGCAGACCAGCCGCTACGAGTCCTGGGCCCTGGAAGACGGCATCGTCAAGGAGGCCAGCCATAACATCGAGCAGGGCGTCGGCGTGCGCGCCGTGTCTGGTGAAAAGACCGGGTTTGCCTACAGCGACGAAGTGGCGCTCCCGGCCCTGCTGGATGCCGCACGAAATGCCCGCGCCATCGCCAGCGGCGGACAGTCGGGCAGCGTGGCGATACAGGGCAGGAACGCGCTATCGCAGCTGTATCCGCCCATCGACCCGCTGCAGTCCCTGGCTGAGGAAGAGAAAATCGAGCTGCTGCGGCGTCTGGACGAGGAAGCGCGCAGCCTGGACCCCCGGGTGGAGCAGGTGATGGTGAGCCTGATCGGCGCCCACGATGTGGTCCTGGTACTGGGTCAGGACGGCGTGATGCACGGCGATGTCCGCCCC
The DNA here is from genome assembly GCF_000934725.1 of Methyloterricola oryzae. NCBI lineage: Bacteria > Pseudomonadati > Pseudomonadota > Gammaproteobacteria > Methylococcales > Methylococcaceae > Methyloterricola > Methyloterricola oryzae. Next base: position 121,753 of record NZ_JYNS01000004.1, on the reverse strand, counting down.
TTGGTGCGACTGAATGTCTCGGTGATCGTGCAGCAGGGCGGTCGCCGCGAGCAGGGCAGCAGCGGCGGGGGCGGGCGTGCCGATTACCGCTATTTCCTGGAAGGCGGACGGGCTTCCGGCTACGCCCGCGAGGCGGTGCGCCAGGCCCTGGTGAACCTGGAGGCCGTGGCGGCGCCCGCCGGAAACATGACCGTCGTGCTCGGCCCCGGCTGGCCGGGCGTGCTGCTGCATGAGGCCGTGGGCCATGGCCTGGAGGGGGATTTCAATCGCAAGGGCACCTCGGCTTTCAGCGGCCGTCTGGGCGAGCGGGTGGCTTCGCCCTTGTGCACCGTGGTGGACGACGGCACCCTGCCGGGCCGGCGCGGCTCGCTCAACATCGATGACGAAGGCACGCCGACCCAGTGCACCACGCTGATCGAGAACGGCATCCTCAAGGGTTACATGCAGGACAAGCTCAACGCGCGCCTCATGGGCGTTGCTCCCACCGGCAACGGCCGCCGCGAGTCCTATTCCCACCTGCCCATGCCGCGCATGACCAATACCTACATGCTGGCGGGCCCCCACGATCCGCAGGAGATCATCGGCTCGGTGCAGTCGGGCCTGTACGCCAAGAATTTCGGCGGCGGGCAGGTGGACATCACCTCCGGCAAGTTCGTGTTTTCCGCCAGCGAGGCCTATCTGATCGAGAACGGCCGCATCACCCGTCCAGTCAAGGGCGCCACCCTCATCGGCAACGGTCCCGACGTCCTGACGCGCGTTTCCATGGTGGGAAACGATCTGGAACTGGATTCGGGCGTGGGCAGTTGCGGCAAGGAGGGCCAGAGCGTCCCCGTGGGCGTGGGGCAGCCCACCTTGCGGGTCGATGGCCTGACGGTGGGCGGAACCAGCGTCTAGTTCCGCGGCCCGTATGCCGGAGCGGCTTTCGAGTCCGCGGGGGCCGGGTCGGGACGCTGCCATGTCGCGGTACCGCACACGGAGACCGCCGTGATGGCGTGGGTCGCCGGTATCCTCATCGCGTCCATCGCACTGCAGATTGCGGCCGCTGTGGCCGCCATGCTGCAGGTCGGCCACGCGAGCCGTTTCCGCTTCGCCTGGGTGTGCGTGTCCCTGGCGCTGCTGCTGATGGTCGAACGGCGGGTGGAGCCGCTCCTGATGCTGCGGGCGGATCCGGATCCGCGTTGGGTCAATAATGTCACCGGCCTGTTGATTTCCACCTTGATGGCCGCCGGCGTGTTTGGCCTGCGCAGCCTGTTCCGGACCTTGCGGCAGCAGGATGAACTGCTCAAGCAACTGGCCGCCACCGATCCCCTGACCGGGCTGGCCAATCGTCGTGCCCTCAACGACTGTGCGCAGCGCGAAATGCGATTGAGCCAACGTACCGGGAAGACCTTGTCGGTCCTCATGATCGATCTCGACTATTTCAAGCAGGTCAACGATCGTTACGGGCATTCCGCCGGCGATGCGGTGCTAGTGCGGGTGGCCGAAAAGTTAAGGAACAGCCTGCGCAATGTGGATCATATCGGACGCTGGGGCGGCGAGGAATTCGTGGCGCTGTTGCCGGATGTGGATGCGGAAGGCGCCATGCGCGTGGCCGAGCGTGTGCGGCGGGATATTGGCGACGAAATGAAGGACGAGGTCAAGATCACCGTGAGCATAGGCGTTACCGCGTATCGTCCGGAGCGGCAGAGCCATGGTGACATGTGGCCCGTCCTCGTCGACCAGGCGGACTGCGCTCTTTACCTCGCCAAGCAGGAAGGGCGCAACCGCACACGCCTGTACGCCCCGCAGAGTGCGGCCGAGGCCCATGTGGCCGCGGCGGGCGGGCTCAGAGGCTTTGAAAAATCGTAGCGATCGGGCCGCGCAGTCAATTTTCTCACAACCGCTCAGTGCAGGTATGAGGCCTGTGACTCCGGATTGAGCTGATTGATGGTCGAGACGGGCGATATCATCTCTGGCCAGACCCAGGTCTTGGTACCCTCGGGTATGGTGCCGCGCTCGGTGACGCAGGGGGACAGCAGGACCACATCGTAGAAAGGCTCGCCCCATTTCATGCCTTCATCGATGATCCGGGCGTAACAATGGCAGCCGTTGAAAATGGCGTTGACGATGGTGCCGGGCTTGTAAGGCCGCATCGGGTTCACTCCCCTCATGACAAGGAAAATCAGCGCAATCGCGTCGTGCCTTCGGTACCCTGGAGCCGCATGCCCCGGGTCCGGATTCAAGCAATGGTGATCCAGACATTTGCATGCAGCGCCCGTTCTTGTCAAGCGGGCTTGGGGCCGCGACCGGACACAATACCCGATCCCAACCACGCGAAAAGACGGAGATGGCCTCATGCCCGCTGAAAGGGCGTTGCAACTTGCAGAGAAATTGACGGCAAAGCTGCCGGTAGGCGGGGCAGGACTGTTTCATCCCTGGCGGGAGCAGTGCCCCTTTGATGCCGAAGGCTCAGGGCCCGATGGACGTATTGCGCGGCTGGCGAGTCACCTGGACTGCGAACCGCGATTGATCCTGGTAGGCGAGGCCTGCGGCTATCAAGGCTGCCGCTACAGTGGCATCCCTTTTACCAGCGAGCGCTTGTTGCTGGAAGGCGCCATCCCGCGCATGGCGCCGGTGAAGGCGCGGCTTTCCCTGCGTGCGAAGCCTTTCTCAGAGCCCTCGGCCACCATCGTCTGGAAATCACTCTATAGGCTGGGTCTGGCTGGCGATACCATCCTCTGGAATGCGCTGCCGCTGCACCCTCACCGTGTCGAAACACCCTGGAGCAATCGCACGCCGACCGATGTCGAACTGGCTGTGGGTGCCGAGGCTCTCAAGCTGCTGCGCCAGGCCTTTGCCGAAGCGGTGATCGTGGCGGTGGGCAGGAAGGCCGAAGCATCGCTGCAACGCCTCGGCTTGCAATGCGACGGAGCGGTGCGCCATCCCGCTAACGGTGGCGCGACAGCTTTTTTTCAGGGGCTCTCGCAGCTTGCGGGCGCCGGGTTGCGCAGCTAAACGGCGGCGCCTGTCGCGCTCGGGTCCGTTGGGATCGCCGCGGAAGGCTGATTTCGGGACGGACTGGTGGTGTCCCGCCCGGGAATTTCTCTCGCCAGAGCATCCAGATGTTCCCGCCGCTGGCTTAATGCGGTGGCAACTTCCACCTGCCACAGACGGTGGCGCGCGCCGCTGGGGTCATCGAGCAGGCCTGCCGCTTCGCGCTGGTGCTGCAGCCAGCTATCGTAAGGCGGGAGGGTTTCGGCTTGGAAATATTCGGGCTTTTTTCCGTGCAATGCCTGTCCTCCCGCACTAATGCTGCAGGACGGCCGGCTGGCGTCGAGCCGATTGGGCGCCAGGGGTTCGCGCTGCAGCACCAGTTCGGCCACCTCCTGTATGAACCAGTAGTCCGGCGGCGCCGGGCCTTTTGCCTTGCGCGATTGCTGCAGCATGACTTCCGCTGCGACCTGCGGAAACTTCTTCTCCACCGCGGAGTGGGAAGCGAGGTGGGCCTGGCCGGATACCGTGATGCGCCGTAACGTGTCATGGTCGTCGGAAAGGATGACGCTGCCATAGGGATTGGACCACAACTTGGCCGCATGTCCGTGCACCGCATTGCCGGGGTGATAGGGAATCAGCAGCAAGAGACGGCCGGAACTGCGCACCGCGAAGGCGGCATGTCCGAGATCGCCGTTGCGAGGCGAGGCCCCCGGAAGCCCGCTACTGGAAACCGTGATTTGAATCGCTTCAAACTGGCGGCTGACGAAATCTTCGAAATCCAGTTCGGTCAGGTCGGGTGGGTGCCGGTTGGTCAAGGGCGTGGGACGCTTGATGAACAGGTTCTGTGAACACTGGGTGAAAGCCTCCTCTGTCGCGCCGACACAGAACGCGAGCGAGCAATCCGTGTTCCGGGCGAAATCGCGGTAGGGATCCATGAGGCTCTCGGACAGCCCGAAACGGTGGGCCAGTTCGGCCGGCCACATGGCTTCGATGCCGAACAGGGTGATATGCAGGCCCATGGCATCTGGATCATGGGGGTGCAGGGCAAGCACCGCCAAGTGGCGCTGCGAGAGCGCCGCGTCTAGGGTTTCCAGAACCTGTCCCGCTGCTGGGCTCTGGCGCGCGCTGACTCGAGCTGATGGGCCGCTCGTACTCTCGCCGTCGATCACTTCCCTGAAATAGTCGGGCATCGGCGCGAGCCCATACAGCCAGCGTGCCGCCTGCTCGGCTTCGCCGCGGCGCTTCAAACGAGGCAGGCACAATGCCACCGCCACCGTGCCCGGATTCAATACGATCAGGGGGGGTGGTCCTTGCGGATTCTCCAGCACAGCGGCGCAGGTCTTGCGCCGGCGTCCCCAGAAGTGGCCACGCGGCTCGCCTCCCGCGGCCAACACGGCCTGGGGCGCGGTGGCTGCAAAGGCCCCCATGGTCGGGTTCAAAAACTGACGATACTGCTTTTCGTAGAAGGTATCGGCTCCCATGGCCACTTTGGCCTCAGGGAGGTGCCCGTTGCTACGTTTGGCTTTGTGCACGCTGAGAATGTACTGGAAGGCGTGCTCGGCGGCGGGGCCGGGGGAGCCGCGCCGGCGCAAGAGCTTCTCGGCCGCCGGTTCGCGCCACGCGGGGGGCAGAAGCCCGATCATGCGGTAAGTCAGGGTGCGCAGAGCGGAGATGCGGTACTTGTTCGTATGCCTTTCCATAGGGTGTGGCTCCCTCGAGAAATGAATGTACACGCCTGCGCCGGGGTTGGGAGTTCCCTTACCCCAAGTGAGGAATACTGTCTACGCGCAAGGTGGTCAAATGTCAAGCGGCTGGAGCGCCATTCGCACTCGCGTCAAGAAAGGATGCTTTCCCTTGGCTGTCTCAGGCCGGTTTTGTGATCCGGCCGAATTTTGCTGACTAAAGAGTGGGGCAAAAGCGCCGATCTCATCCGCAGAGTGCTTGAAGAGGCTTGGATCCAAATAAGAAATTACGAACGTCATAAGTTTGAAATTATTTTTTATACGGCAACAATCAATTTAGGTGTATTTTTCTCAGGATTCGTTATGATTGTTTCCGAAACGAAGCTTATGGAGGCTGAAATGCATATTTTGTTGCTTATTGTGGTCGTTCCCTTTGCGGTTCTGTTTGCGGGGCTGAGCCTATTCGGTCTGACCGTGATCATGTCGTTCTTCATCCAGTTCCCGCTGGCCCTGCTGGCTGTGCTGGGTATCGGTGTCCTCCGCCACTACCTTGTCAATCTGGGTACGAAGCGGGGCGTTCCATGCGAGCAGGTCTGAGCAGAACGATAACCGCACTTTCCCCCTGAGTCCCGGCCTCGAGCCGGGACGCTTTTTTCAAGTTCTCAGTTCTCATCGGCAGTGGCCGATGCCTTCCCCCGCTTCCCGCGTTAAAATGCCGGCCCGCCCTTGATGCCTGCGAGCCGAGCCCCGATGCCAACGGACACCCAAACTCTCAAGACCATTCTCGAAGACGCCATCGCCATCGCCCGTGGCGCCGGGGAGATCCTGCTGGAAGGCTGGACCGCCCTGGAGGCCTCCCGAGCCATGGCAGTGGAATTCAAGAGCACGGACATCGACCCGGTGACGGAATACGATCTTCGCAGCGAACAGTTCATCGTCGGCGAATTGCGCCGGCTTTATCCGGGGCACCGGATCGTGGGCGAGGAAGGCGGAGCCTATGAGCAACCGGCGCAGCCCGATGGAGCCGGCCATGTCTGGCATGTGGACCCGCTGGACGGCACGGTGAATTTCGCCCATGGCTTTCCCCTGTTCTGCGTCTCCCTGGGGCTTTACATCGAGGGTCAACCGGCTGTGGCGGTGGTCTACAACCCGGCATTGGGCCAGATGTACGCGGCGGCGCGGGGCTTGGGCGCCACCTGCAACGGCAGGCCGATGCGTGTATCGGCTACGCCCGACCTGCGGCGAGCCTTGCTCATCACCGGATTCGCCTATGACACCCATGTGAGCGACAGCAACTTGGGCAATTTCCTCGCATTCCAGCACACCGCCCAGGCCACAAGGCGCATCGGGTCCGCCGCCCTTAATCTGTGCTTCACGGCGGCGGGACAGATGGACGGCCATTGGGAAATGAAGGTGAAGCCCTATGACATTGCCGCCGGCGTCCTGCTGGTGCGGGAAGCGGGCGGGACGGTGACGGATTTCGACGGCGGCGACGCGATGCTCGCCTCGGGACGCATTGTCGCCAGCAACGGCCTGATCCATCAGGCCATGCTGGACGTGCTCAGGTCGACCGGGGACCGGGACTGAAGCTCCCGGTTATTGCCGGTAGTTGGGCTGGTAGCTCTCCAGCATCTTGATGTAGTTGGCGCGCTCGAAGGCCTTGGGGTTGGCCACGCGGCTGTGGCTCATGACGCCGCGCAGGCGCGCGACGGATTCGAACTGCCGGCTTTCCATCCAGCGGGTCAGGCCCGCCAGCAACTCGCCCAGGTAGGCGGGGCCGTTGCGCAGCAGGGCCGAGGCGGTCATCACCGTGTCGGCCCCCGCCAGCAGGTATTTGACGATCTCGTCCGCCGTCTGCACGCCGCGGGTGGCGCCGATGGAGGCCTTGATCTGGCCGTGCAGCAGGGCGATCCACAGCAGGGGCAGGCGGATTTCGTCGGCGTTGCTGAGGTGCAGGGTGGAATTCACCTCCAAGTGCTCGGTGTCGATATCCGGCTGGTAGAAGCGGTTGAACAGCACCAGCGCGTCGGCTCCGGCGTCGTCCAACTGCTTGGCCATGTGGCCGAAGGCGCTGAAGAAGGGGCTCAGCTTGAGGGCGACGGGAATGCCCACGGCGGATTTCACGGTCTTGAGGATGTCCAGATACCGCTGTTCCACCTCCAGGCTGGAAATCTCCAGATTCGGCTCCACCGCGTAGATGTTCAGCTCCAGCCCCTTGGCGCCCGCCTGCTCCATCTGCTTGGCGTATTCCACCCAGCCATGGGCGGTGGCGCAGTTGAGGCTGGCGATCAGCGGGATCTCGATGGTTTCGCTGGCGGTCCGGATCAGTTCCAGGTAATTGTCGGGCCCGGCGGGGAAGGCGTCCACCGCCGGAAAATAGCTCAGCGACTCGGCAAAGCTCTGCGTCCCCGCCTCCATGAAATGGCTGAAGGCCTCGTTCTCGTGGTGTATCTGCTCCTCGAACAGGGAGAACATCACGATGGCGGCGGCGCCGGAGTCCTCCAGGCGGCGGATGCCGTCCACGGATTCGGACAGCGGCGAGGCCGAGGCGATGATCGGGTGTTTGAGCTCAAGGCCCATGTAGGTGGTGGTCAAATCCATCACGGTTTCCTCCGAAGGCTCAGGCGACGGTCATGCCGGCGTCGGGATGGAAGCGGTCGCCGCCACGCGTCGCCATTTCCTCGTAGATCTCCCATTTCTGGTTGACCACCTTTTGGGCCAGGCCCAGAAGACGCTCGTATTCCACCGGATTGGTGCGGCTGAGCATCTTGTAGCGCAGTTCGTTGGCCGTGTAGTCCTTGAGCGCGATGCGCGGCCGGGGCGAATCCAGCACGAAGGGATTGCGCTCGGAATCGCGCAGGGCCGGATTGTAGCGCAGCAAGGGCCAGTAACCGCTGGCTACCGCCAGATCCTGCTGCTTCAGGCCCTGCTGCATGTTGATGCCGTGGGCGATGCAATGGCTGTAGGCGAGGATCAGGGAGGGCCCGGGGTAGGCCTCGGCTTCGCGCAGGGCCAACAGGGTTTGCTGCGGATTGGCGCCCATGGCGATGCGCGCCACGTAGACATTGCCGTAGGAGATCGCCTGCAGGGCGATGTCCTTCTTGGCCACCGGCTTGCCAGCGGCGGCGAATTTGGCCACGGCGCCCAGCGGCGTCGCCTTGGACATCTGGCCGCCGGTGTTCGAGTAGACCTCGGTGTCCATCACCAGCACATTGACGTTGCGCCCGCTGGCCAGCACATGGTCCAGGCCCGCCGAGCCGATGTCATAGGCCCAGCCGTCGCCGCCGACGATCCAGATGCTGCGGCGCACCAGATGGTCCACCACCGACAGCAGGTCACGCGCCGTTTCGTTGTCCATGCCCTTGAGCGAAGCCTTCAGCTCCGCAACTCTTAGGCGTTGCAGGCATATCTGCGATTCGGTCACCTGCGGCGCCTGCAGAATCTCGTCCACCCGCTCCGCCCCCAGTTGCGGCTTCAGGGCCTCGCACAACTGGCGGGCGAGCCCCAGGTGCTTGTCGGCGCTGAGCCTGAAGCCCAGGCCGAATTCGGCGTTGTCCTCGAACAGGGAATTGGACCAGGCGGGGCCGCGGCCTTCCGCATTGGTGGTCCAGGGTGTGGTGGGCAGGTTGCCGCCGTAAATTGAGGAGCAGCCGGTGGCATTGGCCACCACCATGCGGTCGCCGAACAATTGCGAAAGCAGGCGCACATACGGTGTCTCGCCGCAGCCGGCGCAGGCGCCGCAGAATTCGAACAGCGGCTGCAGGAACTGCGCGCCGCGCACCGAGGAGAAATCCACCCGGGCGCGGTCGTTGACCGGGATGGATTCGAAGAAGCCGATGTTGCCCCTCTCCGCCTCCAGCACCGGCTCCTTGGGCCGCATATTGATCGCCTTCACCCCGCTTTCCTTCAGGCTCTTGGCCGGGCAGGCCTCCACGCACAGGCCGCAGCCGGTGCAGTCTTCCAGATAGACCTGCAGGGTATAGCGGGTTTCCGGGAAGCCTCGGGCGCTGATGGGCGCGGACTTGAAGGCGTCCGGCGCTTCCTTGAGCTTGGACTCGTGGTAGAACTTGCTGCGGATCACGCTGTGAGGGCAGACGAAGCTGCAATTGCCGCACTGGATGCAGATATCCGGCTCCCAGACCGGCACGAAGGGTGAGATGTTGCGCTTTTCCCATTGGGTGGTGCCCGTCGGGTAGGTCCCGTCCAGCGGCAACGCGCTCACCGGCAGTTCGTCGCCCTTGCCCGCCATCATCAGCGCCGTGACCTTCTGCACGAAGTCCGGCGCCTGGGGCGGCACCGCGGGCGGCAACTGCCGGGTGCTGCTAGCGGCGGCAGGAATCTTCACCGGATAGAGATGGGCGAGGGTCTCGTCCACCGCCTTGAAGTTCTTCTGCACCACGTCCTCGCCCTTCTTGCCGTAGGTCTTCTTGATGGTTTCCTTGATCTTGGCGATGGAGTCTTCCCGCGGCAGCACCCCGGAAATGGCGAAGAAACAGGTCTGCATGATGGTATTGGTGCGCGAACCCATCCCCGTGTCCTGGGCTACCTGGGTGGCGTCGATCACGTGCAGTTGCAGCTGCTTGGCGATGATGTCCTCCTGCATGCTGCGCGGCAGCTGGTCCCAGACCTCCTGCGGTCCATAGGGGCTGTTGAGCAGGAAGGTGGCGCCGGGGCGCGCGTTTTCCAGCACGTTCACCTTTTCGATGAAATTGAACTGGTGGCAGGCGATGAAATGGGCCTGGCTGATGAGGTAGGGCGCGTCGATGGGATCGGGCCCGAAGCGCACGTGGGACACGGTGCGCGAGCCGGATTTCTTGGAGTCGTAGACGAAATAACCCTGAGCATAGAGCGGCGTGGACTCGCCGATGATCTTGATGCTGTTCTTGTTCGCCCCCACGGTGCCGTCGGCGCCCAGGCCGAAGAACAGGGCGCGGAACAGGTTGTCCGGCTCGATCTGGAAGGCGGGGTCGTAGTCCAGGCTGGTGTGAGAGACATCGTCGTGGATGCCCACGGTGAAATGGTTCTTGGGACTGTCCTTGGCCAGTTCGTCCAGCACCGCCTTGGCCATGGCCGGCGTGAATTCCTTGGAGGACAGGCCGTAGCGTCCGCCGATGATGCGCGGCAACTGCGGCGTGGGCAGGCGGCCGGCGCTGAAAGCCTCGGTGAGCACGGTCACCACGTCCTGGTAGAGCGGCTCGCCCGCGGTGCCCGGCGTCTTGGTGCGGTCCAGCACGGCGATGGCGCGGGTGCTGGCGGGCAAGGCCGCCATCAGGTGTTCGGCGGAGAAGGGCAGGCACAGGCGGACATGGATGACTCCGACCTTCTCGCCCTGATCCGCGAGATAGGCTACCGCCTGCCGCAAGGTGTGCGCGCCGGAGCCCAGGATGACGGCGACGCGCTCGGCCTGCGGGTGTCCGTAGTAGTCGAACAGCTTGTAGGCGCGCCCGGTGAGGGCGGCAAAGCGGTCCATGACGCCCTGCACGATGGCGGGCAGTTGGGCATAGTACGGGTTGACCGTCTCCCGTCCCTGGAAATAGACATCCGGGTTCTGGGCGGTGCCGCGGATGAAGGGGCTGTCCGGATTCAGCGCGCGGGCACGGTGCGCGCGCACCAGCCGCTCGTCAATCATGGCGCGGATCTGCTCGTCCGGCACCAGCAAGAGCTTGCTGACTTCGTGGGAGGTCCTGAAGCCGTCGAAGAAATGCACGAAGGGCACCCGCGACTCCAGGCTGGCGGCCTGGGCAATGAGGGCCATGTCGTGGGCTTCCTGTACCGAAGCCGAGGCGAGTTGGGCGAAGCCGGTATTGCGCACCGCCGCCACGTCGGAATGGTCGCCGAAGATGGAAAGCCCTTGCGCCGCCAGGGAACGCGCCGCCACATGGAACACCGCCGGAGTCAGCTCGCCGGCGATCTTGTACATGTTCGGGATCATCAGCAGCAAGCCTTGCGAGGCCGTGAAGGTGGTGGTCAGCGCGCCGGTCTGCAGGGCGCCGTGCACCGCGCCGGCGGCGCCGCCTTCGCTTTGCATCTCCACCACCAGGGGCACGTTCCCCCAGAGATTGGTCTTGCCCTCGGCCGCCCACTGGTCGGCGAGTTCCGCCATGGTGGAGGAGGGGGTGATGGGGTAGATGGCGCAGACTTCGTTGACCCGGTAGGCGATGTAGGCAACGGCCTCGTTGCCTTCGAGGGTGATGACTTTGGGTGCGTTCATGGTTGTTCTCCGGTTTCCGGAGTCATCTCGATGGCGTGGCAGGGGCACTGCTCATAGCACACGGCGCAGCCGGTGCAGCGGTCGTAGGCATAGCGGTAGCGGGCGCCGGGGCCCAGCTTGATGATGGCCTGCTCCGGGCAGGCGCCGTAGCAGCCGTCACATTCGAAGCAGTTGCCGCAGGAGAAGCAGCGGCGCGCCTCGAACACCGCCTCCGTCTCGGCCAGGCCCTTCACCACTTCGTCGAAGCCGTAACGCCGGCGCTCGGCGTCCAGGGTTTCCTGATGGCGCTGTTCCGCCTCGGTGAGATACCAGATGTGCAGCTTCTCGAAGCCTGCCAGTTCGTGCTTAGGCGGCTTGACGTAGACCTCGCCGCGCAGGAAGGCGTCGATGTGGCGCGCCGCCTTTTTTCCGTGACCCACGGCCACGGTGACGGTGCGCTCGCTGGGCACCATGTCGCCGCCGGCGAAGATGCCGGGGTGGCCGGTCATCATATTGGCGTCGACGATGACGGTGCCATCTCGCTGGAACTGAATCTCGGGCACGGCCTTCATGAATCCGGTGTCCGTGTCCTGGCCCAGGGCCAGGATCAGGGCGTCGGCCTCCAGGGTCTCGAATTCCCCCGTGGGCTCCGGATAGCCCTGCTCGTTGATCTTCATCACCTCGACGGTGATGTGGGTCTGGTCGATCTCCTTGATGGTGCGTAGCCAGTTGATCTTGACGCCTTCCTCCATGGCCTCGTCGGCCTCGAAGGGATGGGCCGGCATGTGCTCGCGGTCGCGCCGGTAGATGATCAGGGCTTCTTCCGCACCCAGGCGCTTGGCGGTGCGGGCGGCGTCCATGGCGGTGTTGCCGCCGCCGTAGATGGCCACCCGGCGGCCCAGGCTCGGGGCATCGCCGCTGGCGGCATCGCGTAGATAGGACACGGCGTCGAGGATTTTGCCGGCGTCGCGGGCGGGGATGTCCACGCGCTTGCTGAGGTGGGCGCCCACGGCGACGAAAACGGCATCGAAGCCGCCCGCCTGCTTTTCCAGCAGTAGGTCCTGAACCTTGTGGTTGAGAACGATCCTGACGCCCAGGTCCTCGATGCGGCGTATCTCGCCCATCAGTTCATGGCGCGGCAGGCGGTAGGCGGGGATGCCGAAATTCATCATGCCGCCGGGCACTGGGCCTGCCTCGTGGATTTCCACGCTGTGGCCCAGTCGCGCCAGATGATAGGCCGCCGACAGTCCGCTGGGTCCGCCGCCCACCACCAGGACGCGTTTGCCGCTGAGAGGCTGGTCGGGCACGATTTTCCAGCCCTCCTTGAGGGCCATGTCACCCAAGAAGCGTTCGACGGCGTGGATGCTCACCGCACTGTCCACCTGGGTGCGATTGCACTGGCTCTCGCAGGGGTGGTAGCAGACGCGGCCATGGGTGGCGGGCATGGGATTGTCCCGCATGAGGGTCTGCCAGGCCTGCTCGTAGCGGCCGGCCTGCACCTGGGCGAGCCAGGCCTGGATGTTCTCGCCGGCGGGACAGGCGTTGTTGCAGGGGGGCAGCAGGTCCAGGTAGATCGGACGTTGGCTTCTCACCGGCCCCGTTCCCTTGCCGTGCTTGAGCAGGTCGGCGGGGCGGGTCAGGTCTTTGGGCTTGGAGCTGATCATGGTCCTTTTCTCCAATAGGCGGCGCTTGTGGGGTCCACGCTTAGCCGGGTCATGCCCGGTCGCGGTTCGCGCGCCTCGAACCGTCGCGGTCGCCCCTTAGTTTAGAGGCTTGAGTGGCGGAATCAACCGCAATTCCCGCAACTTTCCTGTGACTTTGGCGGGGTCCTTCGTCAGCGGCCCAGAAGCACGTCGCGGGCTTTGTTCAACTGCGCGGCCAGGTAGGCCGAGCCGCCCCGGTCCGGATGAATCTTCTGCATCAGGCGGCGGTGCGCCTCGACGATCTGCGCCTCGCTCGCGCCGGGTTCCAGTCCCAGGATCTCCAGGGCTTCCTCGCGGGTCATGCGTGAGTTTGCCGAGGCTCGCGGGCCGGACTCGCGCGGCCCCTGTTGTGCGCCGGCGCGGCGCGCGCGCAGGAAAATAGGAGCCAATTGCACCAGCAGGGGCAGGGCCCGGGACAGGAGGGCGGCAAGTCCGCCCACCAGGGCCACCAGCCAGTTCACCCGGCCGGTGGCCAGGAGGACCAGGATCACGCCGACGGCCGCCCACACCAGGGCCGTGCGCAGCCTCTGCCGGGAAAGCTGCCGTGCGTCGCCCAACAGGCTATGGAGCCCGTAGAAGGCGAGGAGCAGGAGGATGACAAGCAAAACGATCTGTATCAAGGCTGTGACCGCCGGGCGCGAAACGACTTCAGGCCTCGCATTCTACCTCCTGGCCAGGCCAGGCGCGCGAGGCGGCTTGATCAAAACTTCCTAGAATTCTTGCTTACTCGCGCCGGTCGATTACACTCAATGCATAACTCGCGCCGCTGCAGCGGCGGCCGGGGTCGAACGATCGGACCGTTCTTCAAAGGAAGAGATCCTTGCCTCTATTCACATGGGCTCGCTTGTTTCGCTACGATAGACCGAACCGTGCGGGCGGTGTCGCCGTGGCGATGCTTGGCGACGGGTTCGCGATTGCTCAGTATCGAGGGGCGGAATCCACCAGCGGGAGTGGCCTTCCGCACATCGCTCATCATCCCTGCACTGCCCTCGACCGGCCGCGCCTGCTGGCGCAGGCGATAGCCGAACTGGGCGCCTCTGGGGCCGACGCCCGGCTGGTGCTGGCAGCCGGCGATTTCCGCATGCTGCAGACCAGTCGGCCGGAAGTTCCCGAGGACGAGTTACGCGAGGCGCTACGTTGGCGCATCCAGGACATGCTGGATTTTGCCGTCACCGAGGCGGAGATCGAGTACTTTCCCATGCCGTCTCCCCGTCAGGCCGCATCTGGCGAACTGCTCACGGTCCTGGCCTGCCGCACCGATCTGATCCGCGAATACAGCGAGTTGTGCGAGGCCGCAGGCTTGCAACTCGGCGTCATCGACATACCGGAAATGGCCCTGCGCAATCTGGGAACACGCCTCCCGGAAAATGCCCGCGGCGTCGCCCTGCTGTCCCTGCAGCGCGAACGGGGCATGCTGCAATTGCAGCGGGGCGGCGATATCTATATTTCCCGCGAGTTGAATGTCGGGTCGGTCCCGTTCGAAACAGATCGCGCCGGCATGGGTAGCCACGATCGGGAGAGCGCTTTGGAGCGACTGGCCCTGGAGGTGCAGCGGTCGCTGGATTACTACGAGAGTTACTACGGCCAGTCCCCGGTGGCTGGGCTGGTGGTGACGCCGATTGCCAGCGGCACGCAGCAACTGGTGGATGGTCTCAACCGTTCCTTGGGGTTGATCTCGCGCGCCATGGACCTGAGCGCGCTATTGTCCCTGGAGCGCATGGACGACGCCTTGCAGCAGGCCTGCCTGCCCGCCGTAGGCGCCGCGCTGCGGCAAGAGGCGGGGGCATGAGACAGGAAATCAATTTCTACCGTGGCGGCACCCACCCGCCGCTTCCTCCTTTCGGCGCGCGCTGGCTGATCCGGGCGGCCCTTTCTACGGTGGTCCTATTGGCAGCGCTCAGTCTGGCGCGGTTTGTCTTCAACCAGCGCCTGGCGTCCGAAGTGGCGGTGGCCAACAAGCAAGCCACTACCCTACAGGCTCAAGTGGACGCCCTGCGCGCGCGCTACCCCGAGCCCCGGCCGGATGCGGCCCTGGTGGCGCAGGCCGAGCGCCTGCAGCGGCAGGTGGGGCAACTGGACAGCCTGCTGCAGCGCGTGGAAGGCGGGCAATTGGTGAACCGAGGCGGTTTCTCGGGCTATTTTCAAGCACTGGCGCGGCAGACCGTCACTGACGTCTGGCTCACCGGAATCCGTTTCAGCGCCGGGGGCGCGCAGCTGGAACTGCAAGGCAGGGCGCTCAAAGCCGAGCAGATACCGCACATGCTGCAGGCCCTGGGTCAGGAGGCCGCATTCAAGTCTCGCAGCTTCTCGACGCTCAGCATCCGGCGGCCGGAGCAGCAGCCGGGTCAGGTGGATTTCATCCTGCGGACCCAGGTGCCCAAGGATGTGAGCAAAGGGTAGGGCGGGCCTCAGGATGGAACTAGGAACCATGCAGGCGGATCTGGCGGGGCAATGGCAGCAGCTGGCGGCGCGCGTCGACGCCTTGAGCCTGCGGGAGCGCGTCCTGGTGGGGCTGGCAGTGCTGTCGGTGTTGTTCGCCCTCTGGAACAACCTGCTGGATGAACCCATGGCCGCCCGGCACAAGGCGCTTGAGCAGCAGTTGCAGCAGGCTCAGACCCGCAGTCAGGCGCTTTCGGCAGCGGCCAGTGCCCTGTCGGCGCGGGCTGGAATCGATCCCAACCGCGCGGTGCGCGAGCGAATCGAAGGCTTGCAGGCCCGATTGGAAGAGACGGAGGCCCGCCGCGATCGTCTCGGCCATGAATTCATCACGCCCGAGGCCATGGCGGGGCTGCTCCGCGAGATACTCGCCCGCCAGCAGGGCCTGCGCCTGATCTCCCTGCAAACCGAACCGGCGCGCCGGCTCGGCGCCGCCGAGGATAGCGGGACAGGGAAGGCGAAGGAAGATGACGAGACGCCCGCCATCTACCGGCACGAAATGACTCTGGAAATCGAGGGCCGCTATTTCGATGTGCTCGATTATCTGCGCGCACTGGAGCCGCAGGCCCTGTTCTGGGACTCCGTGGATTACGAAGTGAAGGCCTACCCCTTGGCGCGGGTGCGGCTGAAGGTATATACCCTCAGCTTTCACAAGGAGTGGCTCAGTGCCTGAGTGGCGCGTGTGGATTGCCTTGGGCCTGGCGGGCATATCCTTGGGAACGGTGGCCGAAATGGCCGATCCGACCCGTCCCGCGTTGAACCAGTCTGCGGCAGAGCTGCCAAGCGCCGAGCTGCCGAAGGTGTCCGGCATCGTGATCCAGCCCCGCGGCCGGCACGCGCTGCTGGACGGCACGGTGACCGTACGCGTGGGCCAGCGCTGGCAGGGCCTGGAAGTGCTGGCCATCGAGCCCGGCCGGGTCCGGGTGCGCAAGGACGATCAGGTCATCGACCTGCCCTTGGTGTCACAGGTTAAGAAAACCCGAAGGAAAGACCACTGAACATGCCGTTCCGCCTGCTTCGACCACTGATAGCCCTGGCCCTGGCCTTGGGGATGAATTCCTGCTCTTACCTGGACCTGCGGCCCGATCGCAGCGCGCCCTCCGAATTCATGAAGGCCCAGGAAGACCCCAAGCCGGTCAGGCCGCCCCAGTCCACGCGTTTTCAGCCGCCGGCGGCGGTTTCCGACGCGCTGCTGCCCGACTTGTCTGCCCCGGGGGAGAGTGCGCCTCGCCATGGGCGTGAGCGGCGCTTCGACGTCTCGGTGATGCAGGTGGATGCGCGCGAGTTCTTCATGGGTCTGGTGGCGGACAGCGAGCAAAACGTGGTGGTGCACCCGGATCTGAAAGGCGCGGTCACCATCGACCTGAAGAACGTGACCCTGCCCGAGGTGCTGGAGGCGGTGCGGGAGGTTTACGGGTACGACTACAAGAAAACCGGCGCGGGCTACCTGATCTTCCCCTCGGAGTTGATGTCGCGCATCTATCATGTGGATTACATCAATTTCGTGCGCAACGGCCGTTCGGAAACCCGCGTCAGTTCGGGGCCCAGCTCGCAATCCTTCTACGCCAATGCCGCCCTGCAGGGCGGTGCGCTGGGCCAGAACTATGGCCAGGGCGCATACGGCGGCGGGCAGGCCGGCTACTCGGGCGGACAAGGCGGCAGTGGTTCGGGCGGCGCCAGCCAGGAGTACGAGGAGTCCATCGATTGCCGCAATTTCGCCAAGAACAGCGAAAACCGCGATGACAGCCACAACCAAGCCATCGCCGTGCCATCCCGCGGCGTGCCCTCGCTTCCCGGCAGCGTGGTTTCCACCACATCCAGCTCCCAGTTCTGGCGCGAGCTCAAGCAGGCCCTGGGGGTCATCGTCTGCGATGCGGCGGACGCCAATTTCGTGGTCAATCAGCAGAGCGGCGTGGTGGTGGTGCGCGCCTATCCCCGGCAGTTGCGCGAGGTCGAGCAGTTCCTCGAGGCCATGCGCCGTGAGGTGGAGCGGCAGGTGGTATTGGAGGCCAAGATCCTGGAGGTGGAACTCAAGGATGGCTATCAGGCCGGCGTGGACTGGGCCAGCGTCATCCGTGACGGCCAGAATTCCATGCTGACCAGCCTCACCGGGCCTATCGGTCCGCTCTCGGCCCTGGCCACGCAGACCTTGAATGTGGGTCAGGCCTTCACCGTCAGCGTCAACATGGGCGACTTCAAGGCCTTCATCGAATTGCTGGAGACTCAGGGAAACGTCAATACCCTCTCCAGCCCACGGATCTCGACCCTGAACAACCAGAAGGCGGTGATCAAGGTGGGCAAGGACGAGCTGCATGTGTCCAACGTCAATCCCGGCTCCTTCGCCAACACCATCGGTGCGGGCGGGTTCTCGCCCTCACCGGTGCTCAGCCCCTTCTTCTCCGGTATTTCCCTCGACGTGACACCTCAGATCGACGACAAGGGCATGGTCACCCTGCACGTCCACCCGGCGGTGACCCAGGTCAGTGACCAGGTGACCCGGCTGAACTTCGGCGATGGCGAGCAGGAAATCCCCCTCGCCTTGAGCCAGGTGCGCGAGTCCGACAGCGTGGTGCACGCACAGACCGGCCAGATAGTGGTGATCGGCGGTCTGATGCAGAACACCGAGCAGAACAGCCGCGAAGGCATCGCCTGGCTGAGCCGATTGCCCTGGGTGGGCTCGCTGTTCCGGCGCGGCACCGGCACCTTCGTCAAGAGCGAGCTGGTGATACTGCTCAAGCCCACGGTGATCCAGTCCGCCGCGGACTGGAAGCCGCTGCGTGACGAAATGGCCGAGCGCTACCGCAGACTGGATGGCGAATCGCGGCGGGATCCCTTGCCATAAGAGACCGGGCATGTATTTGCAGCACTTCGGCCTCACGGAATATCCCTTCGGGCTGACCCCCAACACCCAGTTCTTCTGTGCGCTGCCCGGCTATCAGGAGGCCCTCAACGTCCTGATGATCGCCCTGCACGGCGGCGAAGGCTTCATCAAGATCAGCGGCGAGGTGGGCACGGGCAAGACCATGCTCTGCCGTAAGCTGCTCAACGAACTGGACTCGGGCTTCGTCACCGCCTACATCCCCAACCCGGCCCTGTCACAGGCCGAGCTTCTGGCGACCTTCGCCGAAGAACTGGGCATTCCCTTCGAGAAGGTGATCCGGCCCGGCCATCTGCTCAAGCTGATATATGCGCACCTTCTGGGCGTGGCCGCCTCAGGCAAGCGCCTGGTGCTGGTGCTGGATGAAGCCCAGGCGATCCCGCCGGACAGCCTGGAACTGCTGCGGCTGCTCACCAACCTGGAGACCGAGCGGCGCAAGCTGCTGCAGATCGTGCTGTTCGGCCAGCCGGAACTGGACCGGCTGCTGGCGCGGCCCGAGTTTCGGCAACTGCGCCAGCGCATTACGTTCTCCTACCACTTGAGGCCCTTGCGGCGTAGCGAGACGCGACGCTATCTGACCAGCCGCCTGCGTACCGCGGGCCTGGAGCGCGGCGATCTGCTGACCGGCCCCGCCTGCTGGCTGATTCACTCCCTGACGCGAGGTACGCCGCGCCTGCTCAACATCCTGGCCAACAAGGCCTTGATGGTGGCCTATGGCAAGGGCGCCAGGCGGGTGCGCTGGTCCCATGTGCGTCTGGCCGCCGCCGACACCGAAGCCCTCAGCGCGCGCCCCGCGCGCCTGCCGCGCCTGTGGCTGGTGGCCCTGCTACTGGCAAGCGCCGGTTGGGCCGCGCTCAACGCCGCCCACGGGGCGCTGCCATGAGCCTGATCAACCAGATGCTCAAGGACCTGGAGGCGCGCGAATCGGGTGACAAGGGGCTGGCCGATCTCCCCGGCAGCGTGCGCGTGGTGGAACAGGACGCGCCGCGCTCCTCGTTGATATGGCTGCTGGTCCTGGCCGTCCTGGGCGGCCTGGTTTTTGCGGTGGCCTGGTTCTTTTTGCGGCCGACCCTGGATGCCAGCCCATCCGCCCCCGCCGTGGGTACCCCGGAACTGGCTCCGGCGGTCGTACTGCCCCAGCCTTCGCCTACCGCCGTTGCGGCCGCGCCGATGGCGCCGGAAATGCCGGCGCAGGTGGCGGCTGAGCGCACTCCCGAAGTTCCGGCCCAGGCCTTTAAAGCTGATGAATCGACTGGCGGCCAGGCTCCAGCCGCTGCGAGTGGCTCGAACGGAGAACCGGCACCATCCCGGGCCAGCAGCGAAACGCCTCCGGCGGTTGCCCCGCGCCCTATGCTCCCCAGCACCGCCGTCACGCGCGTCAAACAGGCTGGCACAGCCGGCGGGCCTGACCTGCCATCCGCCAAAACGTCCACTCCCCCGCGCCGCCGCAGCGGCACAAACATTTACGGCGGAGACCATAGGCGCGGCGTGGACGAAGAGGCGCGGGACTCGGCGGAAGCGCACCCCGACAGCCCCACCGAGCGCCTGCGCCGGGCGCGCCGCTATGCGGCCCTGGGCGATGAGGAACAAGCCTTGAGCATGCTGGAAGGCTCGCCACGCTCCGATGTGGACGCGGTGAAACTCCGGGCGCAATTGCTGCTGAAGCTCGGCCGCACCCGCCAGGCGGAACAGGAATTGCGCACGGCGGCGGCACTGGATGGCGGCGATCCCGAGGTGCAGGGGCTTCTAGGGGCCTTGTATCAGAAACAGGGGCGGTACGATGAGGCCGCCTCCCATTATGGCCAGGCCATCCGGGCGCAATCCGGACAGTCGCGCTGGTGGCTGGGACTGGCGGTTTCCCTGGATGGCGGGGAGCGCTATCAGGAGGCCCTGGAAGCCTATGTCAGGACGGCAGCCTTGGGTGGCGTGTCGCGGGACGTGCAGGCCTACGTGGCGCAGCGCATCGATGCGTTGCGGGGCCGGCGCTGAGTCCGGGAGACTGACATGGCCCTGAAGAAGATCCGTATCGGCGACCTCCTGGTGCAGGGCGGCATCATCACCCAGACGCAATTGGAGCAGGCGTTGGCCAGCCAGAGGGAGACCGGGCGCAAGCTGGGCAAGGCCCTGGTGGAACTGGGCTTCGTGCGCGAGCCGGAGTTGCTGGAGTTTCTCTCCCGCCAGTTGCAGATCCCGCTGTTGAATCTGCGGCAGTACAAGATCGACCCGGAGGCGGTGAAGCTGTTGCCGGAAGCCCAGGCGCGGCGTTTCCGCGCCATGGTGCTGAGCCGCAGCGGCCACGAGGCCATCGTGGGCATGGCCGATCCCACCGACATTGTCGCGTTCGACGAGATCGGCCGCATCCTGCACATGCCGGTGCAGGCGGCCCTGGTGCGCGAGTCCGATCTGCTGCACATGATCGACCAGCTTTACCGGCGCACCGAGGAGATCACCAATCTCGCCGGGCAGATTGGCGAGGAACTGGCGCAGAACGACTTCGACCTGGCCTCCCTGGCGGGCAGCGTGGACGTGGCGGACGCGCCGGTGGTGAAGCTGCTGCAGTCCCTGTTTCAGGACGCGGTGCAGGTGCGCGCCTCGGACATCCACATCGAACCGGACGAAGGCCTGCTGCGCATCCGCCAGAGGGTGGACGGCGTATTGCAGGAACACGTGATCCAGGAAAAGCGCGCCGCCGCCGCCCTGGTTTCGCGCCTCAAGCTCATGTCGGGCCTGAATATCTCCGAGCGGCGCGTGCCCCAGGACGGGCGTTTTTCCATCCGCGTGCGCGAGCGCAACATCGATGTGCGCCTGTCCACCATGCCGGTGCAGCACGGCGAGTCGGTGGTTATGCGCCTTTTGGACCGCTCCGCCGGCATGCTCAATCTGGAGCAGGTGGGCATGCCTGCCGAGCTGCTGCGCCGTTTCCGCCGCAACATCCGCCTGCCCCACGGCATGGTGCTGGTAACCGGGCCCACCGGCAGCGGCAAGACCACCACCTTGTATGCCGCCCTCAGCGAACTCAATTCGCCGGAGAAAAAGATCATCACCGCCGAGGACCCGGTGGAATACACCCTGTCGCGCATCAACCAGGTCCAGGTGCATACCCAGATCGGCCTGACCTTCGCCAGCGTTTTACGGGCAGCCCTGCGGCAGGACCCGGACATCGTGCTGGTGGGCGAGATGCGCGACCGCGAGACCGCCGAGATCGCCCTGCGCGCCTCGCTCACGGGGCACCTGGTGCTCTCCACCCTGCACACCAACGGCGCCATCGCCACCGCCAGCCGCTTGCTGGACATGGGGGCGGAAGGCTTCCTGGTGGCGGCGGCGCTGCGCGCCATCGTGGCTCAGCGCCTGGTGAGGAAGATCTGCGATCACTGCTCCCTGCCCGATGAGCCGGATTTTCATGGCCGCGTGGGGTTGGAGGCCGAATTGGGCGTCTCGCTGGAAGGCATTGCGTTCCGCCGCGGCGTGGGCTGCCAGAACTGCAATAACACCGGGTACCGCGGCCGCATCGGTGTCTACGAATTGCTGGAAACCAACCCCGCCATGCTGGATGCCCTGCGCCGCAACGACAGCGCGGCTTTCACCGTTGCGGCGGCAGGCGCTGAGGGTTTCAGGCCCTTCACCCAGTGCGCCCTGGATTATGCCGCCCAGGGTGTCACTTCGCTGGAAGAGGTGATGCGTATTTCCGGGGAGAATGCCTAGCCGTGGCCAAGTTCAGCTACAAGGGCCGCGACTCCCAGGGCGCGCTGGTGGAGGGGGTGTTGGACAGCGATTCGCCCGCCGGCGTCGCGCGTATCCTGCAGTCCCGTGCCCTGGTGCCGGTGAACATCGCCGAGCTGAAGCAGGACGCCCGCGCCGAGACGCCGGGCGCCGTCACACGGACCAACCGGCGCAAGCCGGACCTGGACGACATGATGTTCTTCTGCCGTCAGATGCACACCCTGGCGCGCTCGGGGGTGCCGCTCGTGCGGGGCCTTAACGGTCTTGCGGACACCACCCGCAGTGGCGTGCTGGCGGTCGCCCTGCGCGAGGTGGTCGGCGACCTGGAAGGCGGTTATGGGCTTAGTCAGGCCTTTAACCAGCATCCCGCCATCTTCTCGCCCATGATCATCGGCATCCTCAAGGTGGGCGAGAGCAGTGGCCGGGTGGACGAGGCCTTTCTGCACTTGGCCGGTTATCTGGAGCGCGAGCGCGACACCCGCAGCCGCGTGCAGGCGGCCATGCGCTATCCCGTCATGGTGCTGGCGGCCATCGGCGCCGCCATGCTGGTCATCAACCTGTTTGTTATCCCGGCCTTTGCCCGCGTGTTTGCCGGCTTCAATGCCGAACTGCCCTGGGCCACCAAAATCCTGTTGGCCACATCAGAATTTTCGGTGCGCTACTGGCCGGCGGTGCTGGCGGGACTCATCGGCCTTGGCTGGTTGTGGCTGCGCTTCATCCGAACCCCCAAGGGGCGGCTGTGGTGGGACGGATTCAAGCTGAGGCTGCCGGTGGTGGGCGCCATCGTCAACAAGAGCATGCTGGCGCGCTTCGCCCGCTCCTTCGCCATGGTGATGAAGTCCGGCGTGCCCATCGTGCAGGGCCTGGGGTTGATTGCAGGCGCGGTGGACAATGCCCACGTGGCTGGGCAGGTGGGCGAGATGCGGCGCGGCATCGAGCGCGGCGAGTCGGTGGGGCGCACCGCCGCCGCCTTGGGGGTGTTTCCGCCCCTGGTGCTGCAGATGATCGACGTAGGCGAAGAGTCGGGACAACTGGACAACATGATGGAAGAAGTGGCCAACTTCTATGACCGCGAGGTGGACCTGGACCTGAAGAACCTGAGCACCGCCATAGAGCCCATCTTGCTGTTGATCGTGGGCGCCATGGTGCTGGTTTTGGCGCTGGGGGTGTTCTTGCCCATGTGGGATTTGGGGCGTGCGGCGATTAAGCACTAATGGGTCTTCTCTGTCGCTACGCGATGCGGTCGGAAACCCGGTTCCCGCAACGGGTTTTACCAAGAACGGCTAATCTGAGGAAAGATGTGACGCGCACCGGGAGGCGCAATGAAAGACAGACATGAAGGTTTCACCCTGATCGAACTGGTGATCGTGATCACCATCCTCGCCATCCTGGCGGCGGTGGCGCTGCCCAAATTCGCTTCGCTCCAGGCAGACGCACGCCTGGCCAAGATGAACGGGGCGCTGGCTTCCGTGAAAGGCGCGGCAGCCATGGCCCACGCCCAGCTCATCGCGCGAGGCTACAGCGCTACGCAGACCATCTCGCAGGCAGACATGCTGGCGATGCCGGCGGACAAGCGCATCGTGGTGGAAGGCACCACGGTGGGTTTCGTCAACGGTTATCCCGCGGCCGGGCAGATCGCCGAAATCGCCGGCATCACGGCGCCGGATTACTTTCTGCCGCCGGCTGCTTCCGGTGCGCAGGTGATTGCCGCCGACAGTGGCCACGACGGCAGCGGCAGCAACCCGATATGCACGCTCGTCTATACTGAGGCTGCAGTGGCAGCGCAACCCATCTATACGCTCAACGCATCATTGGCGAGTTGCCAGTGAAACCGGATTTCTTCAATCAAGGAGTTATAACGATGCAACGGCAACAGGGCTTCACTCTAATTGAGCTGGTGGTGGTGATCGTGATCCTAGGCATCCTGGCGGCCACCGCCCTGCCCAAGTTCGTTGATCTGCGCGGCGACGCAGAACAGGCCGCTATCGACGGCGTGGCGGGGGGGCTGAGCTCTGCCTCGTCGGTCAATTACGGGGGTTGCGCGGTGACCAATAATGTTGTGACCACGGGCAAGTGCGCGCAAGTAGCCAAGTGCTCTGATGTGGGCAATCTATTGGTGCCGGCTCTAAGCCTTGGCACGACGGCCAGTGCGACCGACTATTACCTTCAGGCGGATACTGCCAGCGCTACGAATGGCACCGCCGTGACCTGCACGGTAAAGAAGGGCACTGGATCCACCATCTACACGGCCACGTATTCCGCCATAGGCGCCGCCAACTGATGCGGCTTCTCTGTGCATCGGCGGAGCGGTGGATTCACCGTGATCGAACTGGTGGTGGTGATCGTCATCCTGGGGGTGCTGGCCATCACTGCCCTGCCGCGCTTCTTCGACCGGCAGATGTTCGAGGCCCGGGGCTTCCATGACGGCACCCTGGGTCTCTTGCGTTATGCCCAGAAGGCCGCCATCGCGCAGCGACGCACGGTTTGCGTGAGTTTCGGCGCCTCCAGCGCCAGCTTGGGCATTGCTTCCGCCGCCGGTTCGGCTACCTGCGACCTTAACCTGGCGGGACCGGACGGAACCGCGCCATACAGCCTTCACGCGCCCGGCGGGATTGCGTATAGCTCCACGCCCAGCGACTTCAGTTTTGATTCCTGGGGGCGGGCGAGCAGCGGCCAGACCATCCAGGTGCACGGGGTGAACGAGCCCATCGTGGTCGAGGCGGCGACGGGACTGGTACACCGCTAGATCGGCGCGCAGACGGCCGGACGCCATGGAACCTTACACTGCCCAGATCAGCCATTCGCTCAGGAAATCTCGCCGAACCGCCACTAGGTCTGCCTGCGGCGGCTTCACCCTCATCGAACTGATCCTGTTCATCGTCATCGTCGGCGTCGGTGTCTCCGGCATCCTCTCGGTCCTCAACATCACCGCCGCCCACAGCGGCGACCCCATCGTGCGCAAGCAGGCCCTGGCCGTGGCGGAATCCTTGCTGGAAGAGGTCCTCGCCCATGATTTCAGCGATCCCGACGGCGTGGAGCCGGAAGCATCCAGGGCCCTGTTCGACGACGTGGGCGATTACGCGGGCTTCAGCATGACGGGTATCAGGGATATAACCGGGACAGCCATCGCCGGGCTGAATGCCTATTCAGCCAGTGTCGCCGTGGCCGGGGAGGCCTTGGGCGGCGTGGCGGCGGCCGACAGCCTGCGGGTGACGGTCACGGTCACTTCGGCTGGCGAAAGTGTCTCCCTCAGCGGTTTCCGCCTGCACTACTGAGCCGCCATGATTCCCCGATATACGCGGTTTCAGCGCGGCTTCACCCTGGTGGAGTCCATCATGGTGATAGTCATCACCGGGGTGGTGGCCGGCATGGTGGCGGTGTTCATCCAGGGACCGGTGCGTGGCTATTTCGACGCGGCGCGGCGGGCCGAATTGAGTGACGAGGCCGATACCGCGCTGCGCCGCATCGGGCGGGATTTGCGCGGGGCACTGCCCAACAGCCTGCGCGTCACTTCCAGTGGAGGCGTGCAGTTCCTGGAATTCATTCCCGCCGTGGACGGCGGGCGTTACCGGCTGGACACCGCCGGCGGGAGCTGTTTCATCGCCGGTTGCACCAGCCTCACTAGTGTCGGCAGCCTGATCACCGCCGACGACACCTATAAGGATGACTGGCTGGTGATCTTCAACTACTACAACAATGCCGGCAACGACTGCGGAACGGCCCTGCCTAGCGCTTATTGCGGGCAGAACCGGGCGCTGATCACCGGCTCCACCGAGGCCGGGACCGCCGATGTTCTGAGCTTCGCCTCCACGCGCTTCCAGCCGCCCGGTGGGTCGCCTGGCCGTCGCTTTCAGGTCGTCCAGGCGCCGGTGAGCTATGTCTGCGACCCGGGTTCCGGGCTGCTGACACGGCGAACTGGCTACGGCTTCGTGGCGGCCCAGCCTACCACCACGGGCGGCGTGACCCTGGCGGACGCGGTGAGCGGCTGCGCATTCGCTTACCAGCCGGGGGTGCTGGCGCGCCTTGGGCTGGTGAGCCTGCGGCTGACCCTGAGCGAGGCCGGGGAGAGTGTGACCCTTTACCATGAGGTCCACGTGGACAATGCGCCCTGACCGCGGCTTTTCCCTGATCACTGCGATCTTCCTGCTGGTGGTGCTGGCCGCTCTGGGCACCTTTGCCCTGACCTTCAGTTCCCTTCAGCAGGCCGGCGCAGCGCTGGATGTGCAGGGTAGCCGTGCTTATCAGGCGGCGCGCAGTGGCATCGAGTGGGGGTTGTATCAGGTGGTCGCGGTATCTTCCTGTCCCGCGACCACCCACCTCTCGGTCCCGGCCGGCGCCGGAGCGGCCCGCCTGACCGTCACGGTGAGCTGCGCGACCCTGGGTTCGGCCAGCGAGGGCGGGGTGACGGTGACCGTCTATGGAATCACCGCCACCGCCTGCAACCAGCCGGCCGCCGGCGCCTGCCCGGGCGCGGCGGGTGGGCTGGGCTATGTGGAACGGCAACTGCGGGCCAAGGTGAGCCGATGAAACGCCAGTCCTCTCTTGGCGGGTTGCTTGCAGCAATTGCGCGCTGCCTGCTCGCCTGCCTGGTGCTATTGGCCTGCAGCCCGGTGCACGCGGCGATCAGCTTCCAGCGCTCATCATCGACGGACACCGGGGGAAGCGGCTCCGGCAGCCTGAGCTTTTCGTCGCCATCCGGCCTGGCGGTCAACGACATCGTTATTGCCCAGATTGTTGTCCGCGGCACGCCTACCATCAACGCGCCCAGCGGATGGACCCTCGTTGACAGCCGGAGCGATGGCTTTTTTTCCCTGACCCAGGCGATCTATTGGAAGGCGGTGGGGAATAGTGGCCTGGGAACCTCGACCTGGAGCTTCAGCGTTAGCAGCGTCGCGATCCTGAGCTACATGGTGTTCCGGGGCGTCGACCCGGTCGTGCCCGTCAATGTGCACTCGCAGGCCACGGCGCTCGCGCCGCTCTTGGGTTCCAGCACCAGCGTTACGGCCCCCTCGCTCACGCCCACGGTCAGCGGCACGTATCTGGCGGCTTTTTACGCTGTCGCTAACGGATCGGCCGGGTTTAGCGAGCCTTCCGGTATGACCGAAAGGGAAGACCGCAAGGCTGGAAGCTCTGCCGGAGTGGGCGCTTCAGCAAACTATCAGTCCTATTCCGGTGGCACCAGTGCCACTGGATCCAAAACCGCAACAGCCACCGCGCTGGGTGCGTCGGTGGCGCACATGCTGGCCCTGTGGCCGGCGGGAACCAACACACTGAAGGCGGATTACCATTTCGACGAATCGACCTGGTCGGGCGTCAGCGGCGAGGTGGTCGACAGTTCGGGCAACGCGTATAACGCCACGGCCCATGACGGCGCCACGACCACCTCGGCGACGCCGGCCTACAGCAGCAGCGGCAGTTCCACCTGCAGTTACGGGCTTTTCGACCGCACGGGCACGACCCAGACCTATGTTGAATTGCCCAGCAGTTTTCCCTCCGCCACCGACAATTTCACCGCCATGGCCTGGGTGCGCTCCACTAGCGCTGGTAGCCAGCATCAGCGTATTTTCGTGCGCGACGACAACCAGGACGGTTGGGCCCTGAGCCTGGCGGACGGCAGCGGTACGGGGCTACTGCGCTTCTTCGACCGCAGCGTCAATTTCACTTCGGTGACCGGCGGCACCGGCGGCAGCATCAGCATGGACACCGATTTCCACCTCAGCAGCAATACCTGGTATTTCGTGGCGGTTTCGGCCCACCTGGACGGCAAGCAGGTGACGGTCTATGTGTACGACACCAGTGGGACGCAGAGGGCGAAGATGGTGGGCACCTACACCGGCACGTTCTCACCCGGCACCGGCGCCACCGCCATCGGCGGGGAGACGCCTGCCGGCGGGGAAGGCGCCTCGGATACGTGGCATTTCCTGGGGAATATCGATGAGGTGCGGGTCTATCGCGGCGCCTTGTCGCAGGCCGACATCGAGACGGCTCTGCCCCGGGTGCGTTCCTGCCCTTCCACCACCGCCAGTTATTACCTGCAGATCCAGCACGGCTCGGGTGCGGGTCTGACTTGCACTCCGAGCACTTTGACGGTCAAAAGCTGCAGCGATGCCGCCTGCGCGACGGCCTACACAGCCGGCGTCACCGGCACCCTGAGCGCCACCGGCACGCCGACGGTGAATTGGGTGAGTGGCAACAGCTTCACCATTCCGGCGTCGAGCAGCAGCACGACCCTCGACGTGCAGGTGACCACCGCTGGCAGCGTGGTGTTCGGCGTGGCCTCGGCCACTCCGACCAGCGCCGGCGCCAGTTGCAACTTCGGTTCGCCCCCCTGCACGTTTACCGCCGCCGACGCCGGCTTTTTGTTCGACGTGCCCGACCACCGCTCGGAGGCGGCGCAGACCGTCAACATCAGCGCGGTCAAGAAATCCGATGGCAGTCTCGCCTGCACGCCGGCTTTCGCCAGCGTGAGCAAGTCGGTGACTTTCATCTGCGCTTATCAGAACCCAGCCACCGGCAGCCTGCCGGTGCGGGTGGGCGGGAGCGCCCTGAACGCCTCGAACAACGTGGCTTCGGCCTGCGACGGCAGTGGACATGCGGTGAGCCTGAGCTTCAATGCCAGCGGCGTGGCCAGCACGACAGTGCAATACGCCGATGCCGGCGCCCTTACACTCAGCGCCAGCTATGCCTCCGCCAGCGGTAGCAGCGCGGGGCTGAGCATGACCGGCAGCGACAGCTTCGTAGCGGCGCCGTCTTCATTCAGTTTCAGCGGTACCACGGCGGGGCCCATCATCGCCGGGAAAACCTTTTCGACGACGGTGACAGCCCTCAATGCGTCCGGCAATGCCACGCCGAATTTCGGGCGTGAGAGCAGCCCGGAAGCGGTGACACTCTCCGCCAGCCGCTACCGCCCCACCGGCAGTGGCGCGGTGGACGGGGCCTTTTCCGGGAGCCTGGGCAGTTTCAGCAGCGGTTCCGCCAGCGCCAGCAATCTGACCTGGAGCGAGGTGGGCACCATCGACCTGACGGCCAGCCTGAGCGACGGCAATTATTTGGGGTCGGGCCTGAATGTCACGGGGAGCACCAGCGGCGGAGCGGTGGGGCGTTTCCGCCCGGACCATTTCGTCACCACGGTAACGCCGGGCTGCGGCAGCTTCACCTATTCCGCGCAGCCCATGACGGTGATCGTGCGCGCCTACAACGGCGCCGTGTCCCCGGTCCTCACCCAGAACTACGACGGCACGGCCGACACCAGCCCCAATTACGCCAAGGACCTGACCCTCAGCGCGGTGGGCGGCAGTGGCGGAAGCCTCTCGCCCACTGCTTTCGCGGCGACGGTTTTCGACAGCGGCAGCGCCACCCTGACGACGCCCACCTACACCTTCGCAAGCGCGGCCATCGCACCTGCCACGGTGCACGTGCGGGCGACGGACAGCGACGGCGTCAGTTCCTCAGGTTTCGCCGAGGGCGGCAGCGAGTTTCGCAGCGGCCGGCTGTGGCTGGGTAATGGCTATGGCTCGGAGTTGCTGGACCTGTCCCTGCCGGCGCAAGTGCAGTATTACGCCGACGCCACCACCGGTTGGGCGGCGAACAGCGCGGACCATTGCACGGTGCTGGCGGCTAGCCAGTTCGGGTTCAGCTTTCCGGCCTCCAGCAGCAATCACCTGGCGGCCTGCGAGACGGCAGTCAGCCTCAGCGGAGCCAGCCCTGACTTTTTCCTGCGCTTCTCGGCGCCGGGGGCGGGGAACGATGGCTTCGCCTCGGTGACGGCGAATCTGGGGAGTAGCGGCACGGGAACCCGGTGCACCACCGTGGGCGGTGCCGGCGGGACCGCAGGGGCGGCCTCACAGGCCTGGCTGCGTTATGGCTGGGGCGGCGGGGCCGCCATCGATCCGGTGGCGCAGGAGGTGTTCGGAATCTACCGATCCGGCGTGATCGACTGGCGCGAATCGCCTTGATGGGTGGCCCCTGGAAGGCCTGGCCGGGCCAGGCTTTCCAGGATGCGGGGCCGCTTACTTTTCGGAGTGCCCGCCGAACTTCTCGCGCATGGCGGAGAGGCTGCGGTCGGCGAAGGTGGCGGTGCGGCGCGAGCGGAAACGGCGGTACAGGGCGGCGGTGAGCACCGGAGTGGAGACAGCGTTTTCGACCGCCGTCATCACCGTCCAGCGGCCTTCGCCGGAGTCGGGCACCTGACCGGTGAAGCGCTCCAGGTCCGGTTCCTCGAACAGGGCGGAGGCGGTCAGATCCAGCAGCCAGGAGCCGATGACGCTGCCGCGCCGCCAAAGCTCGGAGATCTCCCTGAGGTCCAGATCGTAGCGCATTCCGGACTCTTCGGGATGCTGCTCCTGGCTGTTCATCAAGTCCAGGCCCTCGGCGTAGGCTTCCATGATGCCGTATTCGATGCCGTTGTGGACCATCTTCACGAAATGGCCGGCGCCGGCCGGGCCGCAGTGCAGATAGCCGTGCTCTGCGCTGGTTTCGGCGCCGGTGCGTCCCGGAGTGCGCGGCGCGGCCTCGATGCCGGGCGCCAGGCTGACGAAGATGGGCTCGAGCCGGGCAAAGGCTTCCTTGGGTCCGCCCACCATCAGGCAGTAGCCACGCTCGGCGCCCCAGACGCCGCCGCTGGTGCCGACGTCCATGTAATCGACGCCGTTCTTGGCCAGTTCCTGGGCGCGCCGCACGTCATCCTTGAAATAGGTGTTGCCGCCGTCGATGACCACGTCGCCGGGGCTCAGCAGCTCGCCCAACTGGGCGATAGCATCCTCGGTGATCTGGCCGTGGGGCAGCATGCACCACACGGCGCGCGGCGGGGTCATCTTGGCGATCATGTCCTCGACGCTGGTGGCTCCCACGCCGCCGTTGCTCTCATGTTTGGCCACGGCCGCCGCGTCGCGGTCGTAGGCGACCACGCGATGGCCCCCGCGCATCAGGCGCTTGGCCATGTTGGCGCCCATGCGGCCCAATCCGATCATTCCCAGTTCCATAGCAAGCCTCTCGTGGTAGTTGGACAGTACGCAATGCCAGCGGCGCATTGACCTCGCGCCTGCCGGCATCTTACAGAATCAGGCTCCCGGCCGATGCCGTCTCGCGGTAGAAAGATAGTTGAGTCCGGGTTGACATTGGTGCGCGGAGGTCGAGGCGGCCGCACGCTTCAGGCGCGGCGTCCGCTCGCGCGGCCCGACCCGGCTTGCTCCCGGCGCTTGCGGGGCGCGTTGGGCCGGTGTGTCGGCGGCAGGTTGGGACGGGGCGCATGTCCCCCCTTGGGGGCGGCTTGCACCTTGAGACTGAAGGTGGCTTCGAAGCCCGGCATGGTGACCCTCGGGATTTCGCGCTTGAGCAGGCGCTCGATGGCGGCGAGTTGCTTGACCTCCTCGGCGCAGACCAGGGAAAGCGCTTCGCCGCTGGCTCCGGCGCGGCCGGTGCGGCCGATGCGGTGCACATAATCCTCGGGCACGTTGGGAAGCTCGAAATTCACCACATGGGGCAGTTGGTCGATGTCCAGGCCGCGCGCGGCGATGTCCGTGGCCACCAGCACCGCCACGCCACCGCTCTTGAAGTCGGCCAGAGCGCGGGTCCTCGCGCCCTGGCTCTTGTCGCCGTGCAGCACGGCGGCGCGGATGCCGTCCCGCTCCAGTTGCCGGCCCAGGCGGTCGGCGCCGTGCTTGGTGCGCACGAACACCAGCACCTGCTGCCAGTTGCCGCTGCCCACCAGATAGGAGAGCAGTTCGCGCTTGCGATCCTTTTCGATGGGAAATACGCGCTGGCTGACGGTTTCCGCCGCCGCATTGCGCCGGGCCACTTCCACCTCGGCGGGCTGGTGCAGGATCTGGGCGGAGAGCGTGCGGATCTCCTCGGAGAAGGTGGCGGAGAACAGGAGGTTCTGGCGGCGCGGCGGCAGCAGCTTGATGATGCGGCGCACGTCATGGATGAAGCCCATGTCCAGCATGCGGTCGGCCTCGTCCAGCACGAAGATCTCCACCCGGGACAGATCCAGGGTTTTCTGCTGCACGTGGTCCAGCAGGCGGCCGGGCGTGGCCACCAGGATATCGACGCCCCGGCGCAAGCGGTCCACCTGCGGGCCCATGCCGACGCCGCCGAAGATCGCGCTGGCGCGCAGCGGCAGGTATTTGCCATAGGTGGTCACGCTCTCGTGCACCTGGGCCGCTAGTTCGCGGGTGGGGGTCAGGATCAGGGCCCTGACGAAGCGTGGCTGGCCCTTGGCATTGGGCGTTTCGTTCAGCAATTGCAGCAGGGGCAGGGTGAAGCCTGCGGTCTTGCCGGTTCCGGTCTGGGCGCCGGCCAGCATGTCCCTGCCTTCGAGGATGGCCGGAATGGCCTGTTTCTGGACCGGGGTGGGACGTTCGTAACCCTGTTCGCCGACGGCGCGCAGAAGTTCGGCACTCAGGCCGAGCTGTTGGAATGACATGAAAAATCTCTCGGAAAACAAAAGGAAACCTGCCGGAATGAACCGGGCCGATCCAGGCGGGAAGGGGAACTGTGAAGGGAAGGGCGATGATCGGTATCGCGGGCAGACCTTTTGTCCACCGGAATGCAGTATATCCCATCGCAGGGCTATGGCCTAATTTGTCGCTCAAAACGCGTGAGGTGTTGGCCGGCGCTCTGTAGTAAACTACCCAGCTTATGGCCCAGTTCTTCCAGATTCACCCGCTCAACCCGCAGCCCCGGCTGATTCGCCGCGCCGTGGAGATCGTCAAGGCGGGCGGCGTGATCGTCTATCCGACGGATTCCTCCTATGCCCTGGGGTGCCGCATGGACGAGAAGGCAGCCCTCGACCGCATCCGCCGCATCCGGCAACTGAGCGAGGACCACAATTTCACCCTGGTTTGTGAAGATCTTTCGCAGATCGCCATCTTTGCCAAGATCGGCAACGAGGCCTTCCGCATGATGAAGCAACTGACGCCCGGGCCCTATACCTTTATCCTCAAGGCCACACGGGAAGTTCCCAGGCGCCTGCAGCATCCCAAGCGCAAGAGCATCGGCATTCGCTTGCCCGACAACGTAATTTCCAAGGCGCTGGTCGCCGAGTTGGCGGAACCCATGTTCAGTGCGACACTGATTCTGCCAGGGGAGGAGGATGCCATGACC
Organism: Methyloterricola oryzae; assembly: GCF_000934725.1. Lineage (NCBI taxonomy): Bacteria > Pseudomonadati > Pseudomonadota > Gammaproteobacteria > Methylococcales > Methylococcaceae > Methyloterricola > Methyloterricola oryzae. Next base: position 89,068 of record NZ_JYNS01000004.1, on the reverse strand, counting down.
GACCCGGAGGATATCCGCGAGCGCCTGGAGAAGGAGGTCGATTTGATCATCGACGCCGGGGCCGTAGCCTACGCGCCCACCACCATCATCGGCTTCATGGAGGAAACGCCGGAAATCATCCGCCAGGGTGCGGGAGCCGTCAGTAACCTTCGTTAAACCACCGATCGCAAGAGATGGAAGAATTAACCACCGTCGGGCGTTTCGCCATCTGGGCCCTGCCCGTATTGTTTGCCATCACCCTCCACGAAGTTGCCCACGGCTGGGTGGCCAAACTGCTGGGCGACCGCACCGCCGAGCAGCAGGGGCGGCTCTCCCTCAACCCCTTGAAGCACATCGACCCGGTGGGAACCTTGCTGGTGCCGGGACTGCTGCTGGTGTTCAGCCAGTTCATCTTTGGTTGGGCCAAGCCGGTGCCGGTGGATTGGGGCCGCTTGCGCAATCCCCGGCGCGATGTGGGCTGGGTGGCGGCCGCGGGTCCGGCGGCGAACCTGGCGATGACCGTGTTCTGGATACTCATCGCCAAGCTGGCCATCTACCTCAACAGCGCCGTGGTGTCGCGGCCCATGATCTTCATGGCGGCGGCGGGCGTCTTCATCAACATCGCCTTGATGTTGCTCAATTTGCTGCCGTTGCCTCCCCTGGACGGCGGGCGCATCCTGAGCAGCCTGCTCTCCCCGCGCATGGCCATGAAATATGCGCTGATCGAGCCCTATGGTTTCATCATCCTGCTGGTGCTGATCATGACCAATGTGCTGTCCATGATCCTGAGCGCGCCCCTCAACATGATGCTCGGCCTGGCCCTGCAACTGGGCGGAATTCCACCGGGCATCCTGTATCACCTGTTCGGGCAGGGTGGTGGCTGACGGGGTGCAAGGGAGGCACGGGAGCCTGATGCTCGCGCTGGCCGTCACGGCATGAATTCGGCGGTGATCGAGGCGGAAGCCGAGGATGCCGTGGAAGCCGCGCCGCGGCCGGAACCTCTGGCGCTGGTCAGGGGCGCGCCCATCACCGAATGGCCAGAGGATCTTTACATCCCGCCAGACGCTCTGGAAGTCTTCCTGGAGACCTTCGAAGGCCCGCTAGACCTTCTGCTCTACCTGATCCGCAAGCAGAACCTGGATATTCTCGACATTCCCATCGCGGCCATCACCCGTCAGTACATCGCCTACATCGACATGATGGCGGAGATGCGTATGGAACTGGCGGCGGAATATCTGCTGATGGCGGCGATCCTGGCGGAGATCAAGTCGCGCATGCTGCTGCCGCGCCCGGCCAGCGCAGAAGTCGAGGAAGATGACCCGCGTGCCGAACTTGTGCGGCGCCTGCAGGAGTACGAGCGCTTCAAGGCCGCCGCGGAGGATCTGGACCGGCTGCCGCGCTGCGAGCGCGACGTGTTCGAACTGGGCGGCGTGGACACCAGCACCGTCAAGGTGCGCAAGCTCTACCCGGAAGTGGCGCTGGACGAGGTGCTCAAGGCCTTCCGTGAGGTGCTGATGCGGGCCGACCGTGCCACCCACCACCGTATCCTGAAGGAACCCTTGTCCGTGCGCGAGCGCATGTCCGGTATCCTGGAGCGGGTCAAGGACGGCGGTACCCTGGCGTTCCACGAGCTGTTCCCGCGCCACGAGGGTCGCTCCGGCGCCGTAGTCTCCCTGCTCGCCATCCTGGAATTGTCCAAGGAGAGGCTGCTGGAAATCATCCAGGAGGAGCCGCTGGGACCCTTGCAGGTCAGGTGCAGGACCCAGGCGCCAGCGGAAGCGGATGTGGAACTTGCGGTGGCGGCCGGGTGATGCCGTTGAGATGTCCGGAGCCGAGGCACAGCGCGTTCATGGGGCGGCCGGTTTCGGCGGAAGCGGCCTGCCGAAGCCCTTGTTCCTCACCCTGCCTGGTGTGAGCCGCGGCCATGGAACTTAAGACCATCATCGAGGCCGCCCTGTTCACGGCTCAGCGCCCGCTGAGCGTCGGCGATTTGCAGAACTTGTTCGCCGAGGGCGAGCAGCCGGAGGCGGCCGAGGTACGCGCCGCCTTGGCCGAACTCGGGCAGGAGTTCGCGGGGCGTCCGCTGGAGCTGAAGGAGGTGGCCTCCGGATTCCGCTTCCAGGTGCGCGAGGCCCTGTCGCCCTGGATCTCTCGCCTGTTCGAGGAGCGGCCCGCGCGTTATTCCAAGGCATTCCTGGAGACCCTGGCCATCATCGCCTACCGCCAGCCGGTGACCCGTGGCGAGATCGAGGACATACGAGGCGTGAGCGTCTCGACCCTCATCATCAGGGGTCTGCTGGAGCGCGAGTGGGTGCAGGTGGTCGGGCACAAGGAAGTCCCTGGGCGGCCCGCACTGTATGCCACCACCCGGCAGTTCCTCGATTATTTCAACCTGCGTACCCTCAACGATTTGCCGCCCTTACAAACCTTTCTGGATCAGCTGGCTCCCGCCGCCGATCCGCCCCTAGCCAGCGAACTTCCGCACGACCATGTCCCAGCCGAGACGGCCGAAAGCCAAGAAACCGACACATCCGTCTGAACCCCCGGCGCTGATCCCTTCGGAGGACGGCGAGCGCTTGCAGAAAGTGCTGGCCCATGCGGGGCTGGGTTCACGCCGCGAGATCGAGGAATGGATACGCAACGGCGAGCTTCAGGTGAACGGCCAGGTGGCCAAGCTTGGCGAACGCTGGCGGGTGGGTGACCACGTCACCCTGCGCGGCCGCGTCGTCAAGCTGGAGCGGCGCGTGATGGCCCCCACGCGGGTCTTGGTCTACCACAAGCCCACCGGTGAGCTGGTTACCCGGCGCGATCCGGAAGGGCGCCCAGTGGTGTTCACCCAACTGCCCCGCCTGGAGACCGGCCGCTGGATCGCCATCGGACGCTTGGACATCAACACCCAGGGGCTGCTGCTGGTGACCAATAACGGCGAACTGGCCAACCGCTTGATGCACCCTTCTCAGCAGATCGAGCGGGAATACGCGGTGCGCGTGCTCGGCCAGATCAGCGAGGCGACTTTGGAACGCCTGAGGACGGGTGTGGAACTGGAAGATGGCCCGGCCCATTTCGAATCCATCGAAGAGGCTGGCGGCGAAGGCGCCAACCACTGGTATCACGTGGTCTTGAAGGAAGGGCGCAACCGGATCGTGCGCCGCTTGTGGGAGTCTCAGCAGGTGGCGGTGAGCCGCCTGATCCGCATCCGCTTTGGCGACATCCGGCTGCCGCCGCGACTCAAGGCACGGACCTTCTACGAGTTGAACGCCAAGGAACTGGAGGAGATGCTCCGGGCGGCGGGATTGCCGGTTCCGCCAAAGCCGGAACGGGAGCGGCGAGCCGTGCCCGGCGGGCGCCGGCAGCGCCGCTGACGATCAGGCTCCGCGGGCCAGGCAAACCTGGTTGCGGCCACGCTCCTTGGCCTCGTACATGGCCAGGTCGGCGCGGTGCAGCAGACCCTCCTTGCTTTCGCTGGCGTCCAGGGTCGCCACGCCAAAGCTGGCGGTGACCCGCTGCGGGCCGTCGCCGTCGGTTACCGGAACCATGGATTCCAGGGTGTGGCGTATGCGTTCCGCCAGTTGGAATGCGCCGTCTTCCGGGGTACTGCTGAGGAGGATGATGAATTCCTCGCCGCCATAGCGAAACACGATATCCGACCCGCGCACCGTCTGTTTCAGACAGTCGGCCACTTTTTGCAGCACGCGGTCGCCCTGCTGGTGTCCGAACAAATCGTTGATGCGCTTGAAATGATCCACATCCACTAGGATCACCGAGAGCGGGTTCTGGTGGCGGCGCGCCAGTTCCCATTCCCGCTGGAATACCGAGGCCAGGGCGCCCCGGTTACGGGTCCGGGTCAATGAATCCAGGTAGGCGGATTCCATGGCCTCGCGATACTGCAGGGCATTGCGCAGGGGAAACAACAGGCGGCAGAGATAGGCTTCGACGGTAGCCAGTTCCAGTTCGCTGAAGCGCTTGTTCCGCGTGAGACGCAGCTGCCCCAGGTCCAAGTCGTGCAGCAGCAGATCGTAGCTGCAGGCATGGCGCCCGCTCTTGCTGCTGGAAACTTCGATGCCATCTTTCTCCATGGCGTAGGTGTAGCCCTCGTGCTTGACGACCTCCTGCAGATGACTGCTGAAGATTGCTAGCAATTGCTCCAGTTCCAGCGTGGTTTGCAGGGCCAGCGTCATTTCGTGAAAAGGCTGGTCCGCCAGCACACTTTTCCTGTTTGTCCTCACGCTCGAGAGAATCGCCAGATTGCCGGTTTCGGTGTACATCGCTGCCTCGCTCAGATCAGTCCCAATTTGAATCTGTGGACTATCAAGCCAATTCCATGCCAAGAAAAATATCGTAGATTATTCAATTTAATAGCTTGTATTGGCAAAATCCGCAGGCAAGAAATTGCCGGATTTTCGTCGGCGCGCGAGCGGGCTTTGCCGGATCAGTCGGAGGTGGCGGAAAGATCGGCAATCCCGGACCGGTGTTCCGGGTACGAGCCCTTGCGGATACCCATAAACACCGTCTCCGGCAAACTGATCAGAAAACCCTTGGCGCCCTGGCGTAGATTGCGGCCAGCGTCCCAGGGCAGGGTGGCGAGACCGGCCACGCCCTGGCCGAGGCCGATGGCGGCGTTGACCGGGCCGCCGAGCAGGCCAAGCCAAGGCTGGGCATCGGTGAAGACCAGGAAGGCCGCATCCTCCGGGTGCCAGCGGTATAGACTGGCGCTAAGCACATTGGACTCGCGGACATCTGCCAGCCAGCCGCTTTCGTTGCGCGCGTCCTGTAGTTTTCGATGACGCCAGGACGGCAGTTCGTAGGTTTCTGCTACGTTCCAGTGGGCCGCCACCGCGCGAAAGGCGACGAAGGGTATGCTGTTGGGAAAGCCGGGGTCCACGTGGCCGCCCAGCCGCCGGCGGGATTCCGCCGCTGTGATCTTGGAGCCGCCCGCCGCGCGTTCCGATGCCAGAATCGCGTCGACGCTGCGGAACAATTCGCTGACGCAGTTGGCGGTGATGAGATGGTAAGGATAGAGCTCGGCCAGCCTGTCCCGATAAGCCTTGGCGGCCGATTCCAGCCTTGCCAACTGACCCGCGAGTTGTGGCGCGGGCATGTGCGGGGCGACGGCGCTGACGGGGGCCGGTCTTTGCGGGAGCAGACTGAGCAGCGGCAGCCTGTCGTTGGCGCTGAGTGTCGGATTTCCGGCGTGTATCAGCAGATTGGCGCTGCGCTCCAGGCGCCCATAGGCGCGCTCATCCACCTCCGAGGGGGTTTCCAGGCCCGCGAGGGCGCTGGCGAACTCCTTCTGCGCCCGCTGGAGGACATCCTCGCGCCGAAGTCCCTGCGGACTTCCTTCGGCGGCCAGATTCAGCACCATCAGGCGGCCTTCGGCCAGGGCGGCATCGATGGCGGCCAGTCGCGCCATGCCCACCAGCAGGGCGTAGCCCCATTGTCTGTGGGGCGAAGACGGAAGGGCCGCCAGGGAGTTTTCCAGGCGATTTCGGAATGCCAGCAAGCCGGCCCGGCGTGCCGGCGACAGGGCAAACTCCGGACCGCGCGGTCTTAGCAACACGCCGGGCTGCAGGGGGGCGGCGCGCGCGAGTACCTGCCAGGCGTGCAGGGTGCCCAGCCTGTCCAGAAAGCGTTCGGCATAGCCGTAGCGGGCCGGCTGGAAACGCCGCATATCGAGGGAGGCAGGGTCAGGGAGTTCGTCCAGCGCCTGCAGTTGGGCAAGCTCGTCGCGCAACCGGGCGCCCAGGCCGTCGAAAGCTGCCTGGCCCAGGTTGGCCCGTATGCGCTCACGCAGGCCCGCGCTGGCGGTGTTGGCGGTATCCGCGGGACCGGGATGGCCAGCTTGCGGCGGGGCGTACAAGCCGGCGCCCTTGAGGCTGACTTCCACAGTCCGCTGAGGTTTGCCGGTCTGTTCAAGTTGCTGGCGCAACAGCGCCATGTCCCGTTCCAGGCCTTCCAACTGGCCGAAATGCTCGTCCTCGATCAATAGCCGGCGATTGAAGCCGTCGCGCAGGAACTGCCAAGTGTCCTCGGAAACCGCGATGCGGTGCACGAAGATGCTGCGGTTCTCGGCGTCGCCATAGAGGGTGCGGAAACGCGGGAAGTCGTCCCGCGTTATACGCAAGAGGCCTGGGGGTACGTGTTGAAAGTGATAGACGTCGCGGTCGAAGCGTAGGGCGGCATGACCGCCGCTGGCAGTGCCCTCGTTGGCGTTGATGTACAGGAACTCCAGCCGATGAGGCTCGGCCTGCGCCAGAGCGCAGGCCAATAACCCGGTCAGGGGAAGGAGCTTCAGGAAGCTGAGGGCCGTGGGCTTAACGGTAGCCGCGGTCGATGGCCTGCATGCGCTCCGGCGTGCCGCCCAGGGAATTCTTGAAGGCATCGTACTGTGGTCCCTTGAGACCCGCTTTTCTCAAGCCCTGGCCGATGGCCACGTAGGTCTCCTGATCGTTTTCCCAGTCGATGATGCCGTATTTTTCGGCCAGCGTGGCGACCTTGGCGCGATATCCAGCGAGGCTGCCCGAGGATGCCTGGGTGTACTCGGCGGTGTAATCGCGTACGTCGGTCTGGTAGCGTTGCTTGTCGGTCTTGGACGAGTCGGAGAGCCAACCGGACGGACTGGATGCCGAGTCGGACAGACTGGAGCCCGAGTCCGAAGAACTTTTCGAGCTATCGGAAAAGGAACAGCCGTACAGAGCCAGCGGCAAGGCCAGCGCAAGCCAATGCAAGGGTCGGGTCATGGTTTTTCCCTGTGAGGTCGATGTCGCCAAATCAATCTGGTTTGATAGGGTCCGCGGTACGTGGCCGTCAGGGCTGGCTCTCGTCCATGTCGTCATCCGGTTCCTCCGGCAAGCCGATCAGAGGCATCTCGCTCGCAATCTTCAGGTCGGAGAGCAGGTTGATGCGGTTTTCCAACTGCAGGAAACGCACGGCGATGGTGGCCGAAACCGCCTTGCGGATGCTATTGAAGTACTTCCGGGTCAGGTCCAGCCGTCGCTGCTGCAACTTGAAGGAGCGTTCGGCGAGGCTTTCCGCCGTCTCGTCGGTCATGATCTCGTAGTTCTTGGCGTAGTCGCGGATCAGCCGGTACTTTTCATCGTAATAGGTTTTCAACTCCGCTTCGTACTGCTCGTATTCCTGCCAGAAAGCATTTTGCTGACTCGGTTCCAGCTTGATCGCGCGGCTGACCAGTTCCCGCTTCTTTTCGCTGAAGCGGCTCTGCTCCTGTTCCAGGGCCCGGATTTCCGGATCGTCATCCTGGGGCGGGGGTGTTTCGGTGGCGCAGCCCAGCAGCAGCAGGCATGCTGTTAGCACGGCGGCCAGTGGTCGGCGCAGCGGGTGGCAAACTTCGCTCATGACTTTTCCTTAAGAGGCGTGGAACAGGGCGCCGTCTGGCGGGCGGCTTCCGGGAGCGCGCATAGTATGACGCAAATCCGCTCCCAGAGGCGATGCCGTCACGGTTGCAGATGGGGCGTGATGGCTGCGATGACCTCTCGAGACGTAATGCGGCGCGAACATTCGAACATGCGCTCGCTGCCCTTGTGGTCGGGACACCAGTTCCAGTCGCCAGGATCCAGTTTGTAGCGGTTGAAGCATCCGGTGCAAACCTCGCCCTGCGGAAACACCCGGATCAGGCTCTCCGGTTCCGAGTAGGGGTAGGAGAACCCGCTGATCAGGCAGGTGGGGCAGCCGACTGTCCAGGCCAGCCAGGAAAGCCCGCTGCCCACGCCGACGAACAGGTCCGCGTGGCGCAGGTAGTTGACGATGGTGGCAATGGGGCCTGCCGGAACCGGGGTGACGCCATCGGGCACCCGGTTTCCCATGTGCTCTATGCCTTCCTTCGAGAGGAGCAGGACCTGATAGCCGTGGTTGTCCAGGTAGTCCACGAGTTCCTTCCATCCTGTGGGGTTGTTCCAGTATTTCGCCTGGGCCGTGGAATGCACGCCGATGCACACATATTTGCCTTGGACGGGCCTGGGCTGCTCGGGCGCGTATAGCCTGGGGCGGATTTCCTGATAGTCCAGACCGAGGATATCGAAGGCCGCCTTGCCCAGAGGTCGCTCCCGCACATTGCCAAGATTGCGGTCCAGATCGGGACGGCCATCCGGAAAATAAAACAGGCCCAGGCGGTACATGGCATAGAGATTGTGCACCGTGGTTCCGGGTTCGACGAATTCGATTTCCGGGTAGGCTTCGCGGAACAAGCCGTTCATGAACGTTGAGCAGATCATGCGGCAGCCGTGCGCGAGGCGGAATTCCTCGACTGCGGGCAGCCAGGCCAGGGTATCGCCGAGGGATTTTGACTCCATGGCCACATAGACGCGCTGACCGCTGCAGTCATAGTGATGCTCGAACACCGGGAAGTCATTTTCCGCCCGCGTCACGCGAATATGCCAGCGGGTAAAGAACTTGCGCGCCGTGCGCACCCAGTGGTTGTTGCCGATGACATCCTGGTGTACCACCTGGCCAGTTTCCGCGTCGATGAACTGCACCTGGTAGCGGTCCTGAATGGCGCCGAGCACCTCGAAGAATGCGCCGTCGACGAAGTGGACCTTACAAACGTTGGCACTGGGACGGGCCGGAATCGGGGGGCGGTTGCGCCGGCCGTGCTGCTGGCGTTTCTTGCTCATGGCGGGGGGATAGGGTGTCTGGAATTTTGAAGCGCTAAATGTAGGGCATTAAAAAGGCGCCCGGCCTTGGGGCCGGACGCCTTTATCTTAAACGAGTGCAGCGGGAATGCCAGCCGCCTTGAGCCTGGTGGCCCGGTGGCTGGTGACGCTGGATTAAAGGTCGCCGTTAGCGATCGTGTGGGTCGTCGTTCCGTCTTCCAGGGTGATGGTGGTGGGGCTGGCGACTACGGTACTCAGGCTGTCGGAACCAAAGTCGCAGTCCCCGGCTTTCTCCTTGATCGCCTTGGAGCCACGCTGAAGCAGCTTGATCTTGTACTCGGCCTTGTTCTGCTTTACATCATCGATTTCGAAGAAGCAGACGGTGCCATCGGTGAAGGTGGCTTTCAGATCGATTTCCGCCGCGTTATCGCGCGTCAGGATGTCGCCGTATTTGGCTTTCGCGGTGATTTCCAGTTCGTCGCGGTCGGACTTGGGCTTGTGGACATGCTTGTACTTCACGGTCACGCCGGAAACTTCTCCGGTGGGGTCCAGGGTGCCCTTATGGGTGCTCGCTTTGCCCGAACTGCCGGAACTGCTGTCATCGCCGGACGAACCGGAGGTGCCAGAGCTTCTGTCGTCGCCGGAAGTACCCGATGTTCCTGAAGTGCCCGAGCTGTCGTCGACGCCCGATGTGCCGGACGTACCGGTCGTGCCAGATGTCCCTGACGTGCCCGATGTGCCGGCGGTTCCAGACGTACCCGCGGTGCCGGAGGTGCCTGCGGTGCCCGAAGAGGAGGCGCCGGAGCTACCGGAACTGCCATTGTCCACCCCGGCGGCGAGCAAAGGCTGTGCGATGGCCAGGGAGCTGGCAAGTATGAGGGCAAGATTGGCGGCTTTTTTCATAGTGTAATCCTCAAGGGTGATTTCTCAGTTCGCTCGCAGGTCCTCGTGCTCGGGACCTTGGACTCCGTAGGGTCACGAAGGGAACGCATTCCACACAGCGCGCCAGTACATAGGATGCTTACGGAAATTCAAGTCGCACAACATCAGGCGCCTACTGTCCGCGTCCATCGCCAGCTTTTCTGGTGGTTTGCTACGTTTGTTCCGGATTCAAGGGTAAAGGTTCATTGCTAGATAAAAATCTTATGAGCCGAGGGTGGCGCCCTCCCGCGGTATCTCTAGCAAATCGCGGGCCTGGCGTAAGAAAGTTGCGCTGATCAATGGCTTGGCAGAGGTCTAAAAGGCGGCATAAGGGCTGGAGCGGCATTTCGTAAAATGGCCTGACACTGGCGACCTTTCAGTCTGTGGGGGTTTTTCCTGACAAGAGATAGGCGAACGCGATCACCTCGGCAATGGCCAGATACAGTTCCCGCGGGATTTCATCTCCCAAGGGCACGTTGGACAGTACTTTGACCAGGGCAGGGTCGGTGTGCAGCGGGATGTCATGCTCACGCGCCAGTTCGATGATCTGCTCGGCCACCGTGCCGCTGCCCTTGGCGGTGACCCGGGGTGCATGGTTGCCATCGTAGGAGAGGGCGACGGCGATGTCGGGCGGATTGATCAGCTTGTTCATGCGCGTTCGTCCACCAAAGTAGTGGCGGGGGGGCTTGCCGTCGTGCCTTCCGCCGGCGCGCCGGGCAGCGTGTTGATTTCGCCCACGTTCAGGCCTGCCTGCTGCATGCGCGCGGCCAGCAGGTCGAGATGGTCCTGGATGAGGTGTGCCGTGCTGCCCTCATCGCTCCAGAAATAGGTGTTCACGTAGTCTCCGCACAGGTTGATGCGGCTGTGTATGGTGCCCAGGCCCGGTGGTGACAGTTCCAGTATGACCGACCAGAAGGCCTGGCCGGATTGAGCCTCGTGGGGGTTCTCGCGGACGACCTTTAGCTTGGCGGTGTCCGAGCGGCCGTCGTCTGTGAATGGGATCTCCATCTGCCAGACCATGGGCTTGCCCTCGGCTTGGGGCAGCGAGGCCAGTTGGTCCAGCACGATGCGCGCGATGGCGCCCTCGGTGCGCTGGTGCAGGGATTTGATGGTCAAGGCCTCGTTCAACGCACTCTCGTTCGGAGGCGGCAGCGTGGCCTGAGTGCGGACCGCTGTGTCCTTGCCAAACGGGGGCTCGGCGCGTGGTGTCGGTTCCTGGCGCTGCGGGACCTGCGCTTCCGGAGCCGTGGCCGCAGGAGGCGCCGCTTGGGCCCGCTCGCCGGCAGCCGGTTGGGGCGCCTCGGGCAGGGGCAGCTGGCTAGCGAGTTGCACGATGACCCGGTTATCCCTGAGCGCAGCGGGTAGTTCCGGCGCGGTCTTGGGAGGGGGCGTGCTAGAGGCAGGGGGCGCCTCCGGCTGTGGCTTGCCGGAGCCGGTTTCGCCCGGCTTGGGCGCTGCGCCGGCGTGAGCGGATTCCGGGAGGATGGCCGTCTTGCCCGGGGTGGCCGCAGCTTGCCCGTCGGTCATCGGGGGCGGGCTGGACCCGCTGGGCTTGGCCACCTCTGGAAGCGCTGCGGATTCGGCGCGCTGCGTGATTTCCTCGGGCTTTGCCGCAAGCGCCGGACTGATCGGCGCGCGCGCCTCCGGTTCGGCCGGCAGCGGCCTCGCGCCAGTTGGGGTGTTTGCCGCGGGGCCTGCCGTGGTTTTGCCTGCATCGGCCGCCGCCTGGGGCAAGAGCGCTGTCCCCGGCGCAGTTGGTTTTGCCGTTGCCGCAGGCTGCGGCGCGGATGAAGGGCGGTCCGTCACCTTTGCATCCGCTCCCGTCTCTGCGCCGGTCGGCTGGGGGGCGGTGGGGGCGGTGGGCGCGGGCGCGGGCTTCCCCTCGGCCGATTTGATCAGCACCTTCAAGGCCTCGTTGAGGGCCAGCAGGTTCCCTTTGAGATCACGCCCGCTCAACTGAGCGGCCGCTTCCGGCTGAGCGGCGAGGCGAGCCTCGAGAAACAGGCCGGAATCTTCCGCCGCCTGCTTCAATCCATCCGGTGTCACCAGCCCGCTTTTCTGCGGCAGGGCATCCAGCACGGATTTGACCAGGTTGCGCAGGGGCTCGGGCAGCGGGGGGGCGGCTTCGGCGGCGGGCGGCTTGAGCGCTTCACGCAGGCCGGACGCCAGATCCGCCAATTGCAACTGTTTCGGCAGGAACTGGCGGAAGGCCTGCTGGATGGCCACTGTCTCCGGGGAATCCTGAGTCTGTGCGGCCTCCTGCGGCACGATCTTGAGTTCCGGCGTCGTACCCAGTTTGACCACTTCCAGCTTCAGGGTCTGGCCTGGCGTGAGGTTCAACTGGCTACGGGCGCGCAGGGTCTCGCCGCCGTCGCTCAGCTTGAGCAGAAAGCTGTCCTCGGCCAGTTGCGCTTCCACCACCGCGCTGATGTTCTCGCCCGGGCGCAGGCGCTCCAGCAGGCTGGAGATCGCCTTGGAGGGCTGTATGGGCTGAAGGGCGGTGGTGAGACGGATTTCCACGGGCGAGGCCCCCGGTTCAGTTGGTGAGCATCTTCTGGATCTGCGCGATTTCCTCGCGCGCCAGCCCCAGCACGTCCTTGCTCATGTCGGCGCCGGCGGCGTCGGCCAGCACCTTGCGGTAGGCGGGGATCTCGTCCATGCGTGGGTACCGGTGAATCTGTAGGGTGCCGACGAAGCTGTGCAATTGGGAGAGGATCACTAGGTCGGAGTAGTCCGGCTCCTGGGTGCCCTGGCGCCACCAGTTCTCGGCCTCGCCGACGACGTCGTCGAAGTCGGCCGGGAAATTCCAGCGACGCATGATCATGATGCCGATGCGCGTGCGCAGATCCTGGATGGTCTCTTCGATCTGGCGCGGGTCCGTGATCAGCTCCGGATGACGGTCGGCGTAAGTCAAAATGGGGACGACGCCGATGTCGTGCACCAGGCCGGCCAGCATGGCGCGGTCGGGGTCGAAGCCGTGGGTTTTGTGCGCGAGCACGGCGCAGATGGCGGCCACATAGCTGCTGTGCTGCCATAGATCCTGCATGCGCTTGCGGATATAGACCGACTTGGCGATGAACACGCCCTTGAGGGCGAAGCTGGTGATGAAGTGCTGGGCGGCTTTCAATCCCATGCGCGTAAGCGCTTCGGGACAGCTTTCGATCTTCTTGCGTCCCAGGTACAAGGGGCTGTTGGCGATATGGATGAGGCGCCCGGTAATGGCGGGATCGACCTGAACCACCTTGGCGATGCGGGCATTGTTGGCCTTAACGTCATTGATGGCCTTGCGGATCTTGACGGAGATGTCGGGCAGGGTGGGCAGCAGCAGCGTATCCGCCTCCAGATCCTTCAAACAGTGGGCGAGCAAGGGATTGTCGCCCTTGTCGGCAATGGCTTCATCCATCATGATGGACATGTCTGGAAGCTGAATTCATGGGGTCACCCTGACGTATGGGGAAACGTATCCTGTCGCGTTCGGCCAAGTACCAGGCCGGGCGGAGCGCCGTCGCGAATGCTGTCCCGCGCGCGCCAAGGCGCGCGCGGCGTGTCACAAGTATAGAGAAAATCAAGGGGGTCCAGGCGGCCTGGCCACCGCGCCCGACTTGGGTCTTGATGCTCGCTTGAAATCGCGTGACGGTTTCGCCGGGGTTTTAGTCTCGGGATGCCAGGACGTAAAGCCCCCGCCCGAATCCGTGCCAGCCACATAAAGGAGTAAGCTGCCATGACTGAACCGGTTGCCATTGGCCGATACCTGCTCGCCAAGCTGCATGAGGCGGGAGTGCACGATATGTTCGGCGTGCCCGGCGACTATATCTTGCGCTTCTATCAGGAGTTGTCGCAGAGCCCCATACGGCATGTGGGCACCACCCGCGAGGACACCGCCGCCTTTGCCGCGGACGCCTATGCGCGCTGCCGCGGCATAGGCGCGCTGGCCGTGACCTACGGGGTGGGCGCGCTCAATTGCGTCAATGCGGTGGCAGGCGCACATGCGGAGTCATCGCCAGTGGTTGTGATCAGCGGCGCGCCCGGGGTCCAGGAACAGCGGCTGGACCCGCTGTTGCACCATCGCTTCGGGCCCTACCGCCTGCAGCGCGAGATTTTCGAGCGCATCACCTGCTTCACGGCGGTGCTGGACGACCCCCTGATCTGCTGCCGGCAGATCGATCGCGCCCTGGCCGCCGCCCGCGAACATTGCAAACCCGTCTACATCGAATTGCCGCGCGACAGAGTGGACGTGCCGGGACACCCGTTTCCAGGCGAGGAGCCGAGCCGGGCGGAAAGTGATCCGGCGTCCCTGCAGGAGGCGGTGGCGGAAACCCTGTCGCTGCTGGAAGCCGCCAGGGCACCGGTCCTGGTGGCCGGCGTGGAACTGCATCGGCGCGGCCTGCAGGAAGCCCTGCTGAAACTGGTGGAAGGGGCCGATCTCGCAGTGGCTTCGACCTTGACCGGAAAGTCGGTGCTGGGGGAGCGGCATCGCAACTACCTGGGGGTTTACGAGGGCGCCCTAGGTTCAGCCAAGGCGCGGGAGCGCGTGGAACAGGCTGATCTGCTGCTGATGCTGGGCGTCACCCTCAACGACGTGGATCTTGGCATCTACACCGCCAAGCTGGATGCTAACCGCATGGTGCGCGCCAGTCAGGGCGAGGTGATCATCCATCACCATCGCTACCCGCAGGTGCTGCTCGCCGATTTCGTCGGGGCGCTCAATGCCCGCTTGACGGGCACCAGGCCCGGTGCCGGCGGAGCGCCGGTCGAAGCGTCTCCCGCGTTTGTCGCGCAGGACGCGCACATGACGGTGGCGCGCCTGATCGCCCGCCTCAACAGCTTTATCCAGCCCGATATGCTGGTCGTCTGCGACACCGGCGACTGCCTGTTTGCCGCCATCGACCTGATGGTGCACGACAAGAGCGAGTTCCTGGCCGCCGCCTTCTACACCACCATGGGCTTTGCGGTTCCCGCGGCCCTCGGCGCGCAGGTGGCCACGCCGGATCATCGCGCCCTGGTCCTCGTGGGGGATGGTGCGTTCCAGATGACCGGCACCGAGCTGTCCACGGCGGCGCGACTGGGCCTGAATCCCATCGTCATCGTGTTCAACAACCGTGGCTACAGCACCGAGCGTTTCATTCTGGACGGACCCTTCAATGACATCAGCACCTGGCATTTCGAGCGCCTGGGCGAGCTGTTCGGGCCATTACGCGGCTATTCCGTGCACACGGAGCTGGAGTTCGAATCGGCTCTCGCCGGGGCGCTGGCCGAGACATCCGCCCCGAGCCTGATCAACGTGCACCTGTCTCCGGACGATCCCTCGCCAGCCATGCGGCGGTTGGCGGAACACCTCGGGCAGCTTATCTGAACGTGCCCGGGCCGTGGGAATCGCCCTGACGGCATTCCCAATGGGATGGACGAAATGCACCACGGGCGTGGTTCATTATAACCACTGGAGGCGGCGCTATCTTGTCCGGCCAAACGATTATTTCCCCGCGGCGCGTGTTGTGCCCCGAATCCCGCCCGGCTTGGCGGTTGGCGTAGGCCTTGCTAAACGCTCACAGTTCCAGCTGTTAACGGCCACTCGGTGTCGATGGCTTTTGCCGAAGGGACCAGGGTTTTTGTGAGAAATGAAGGAGGCCGATGAAAGCACGGGTCGAACCAGTGCCTGACTGGGAAGCAAGCTATGGTAGCGCCCGGCAGGAGAACCGGCGCAAAGCCGACGACTGGTTTCGCGTTCTGGTGGAAGCCATGGACCAAGGTCTGGGCATCCTGGACGACGCCGAGCACCTACGCTATGTCAACCCGGCATTCTGCCGAATGACCGGGTTTGCGGCGGAAGATCTGTTGGGTCGCAGGCTGATGGAGACAGGGCTGTTTCCGAAGGAGAGCAAATCAAAGCTGCGCAAACACCTTGATGGGCACCGGCAGGGCGATTTCGAGCCCTATGAACTGCTCTGGTGTCGCAAAGACGGCAGCCGTATGGTCGGCCACATATCTCCGCGTCCACTCCTGGGAAGCGATGGCAGCCTGCGTGGCAGCTTCGCCATCATCACCGACATCACCGAGCGCCGCCAGCGCGAGGAGCAGATCGCCAAGCTTTCCGCCGCCGTGGAGCAGAGTCCGGTGGGGATCATGATCACCGACAGGCATGGGCGCATCGAGTATACCAATCGCGGTTTCGAGGAACTCACGGGTTACCAAGGCGCCGAATTGCTCGGGCGCAACCCGCGTGTGCTGCAGAGCGGCGAGACGCCGCCGGAGGTTTATGACGCTCTCTGGAAGGCGGTGGTGGCAGGCCAGGAGTGGCGGGGTGAGCTGTGCGACCGAAAAAAAAGTGGAGAAACCTATTGGGCGAAGGTGACGATCTTCAGCGTCAAGGACGAGCAGGGCGGCATTCGTTACCTGGTTTCCCTGCACGAAGACATCACGCCCCGCAAGCTGGCCGAACAGCGACTCTTGGAGTCCGAGGAGAAATACAGCCTGCTGGTGGAAAACTCGCTCACGGGCATCTATATCCTGCAGGACGGAAGGATTGCATTTTCCAACCGCGAGCACGCGAGCCGGCTGGGCTATGACGTCGACGAGCTGGTTGGCAAGGACTTCTCAGCCCTGATCCATCCGGAGGATCGGGCTCAATACGTCGAGTTGGTCGGCCAGGCCCTGCTGGGCAAAGGGGCCGCCGGGGCGGGAGCTGTCTTGCGGGCCGTGGCAAAGACAGGCGAGATCATCAGCTTCAAGAACAGCTGTCTCCCGATCGTTTACCAGGGGCGGCCGGCAATTTTGGGCAATGCCGTGGACGTGACGGAAGAAAGGCGCCTGCAGGCCGAACTCTCGCTATCCGCCACTCAACTCCAGGCCTTGTCGGAGCAGTTGCTGGCTTCCCTCGAGAAAGAGCGCAAGCGCGTGGCATCGGATCTCCACGACAGCGTCGGGCAATACTTGCACGCGCTCAAGTTCGGGTTGCAGAAGGCGCCTCAGGCGAGCTGCTTTCAGCAGGAGGAGCGCAATGGACATGTGCCTGTCTGCGCCAGTGTGGTTTCCTTGTTGCAGGAGGCCATCGACGAGGTACGCCGCATTTCCGCCGACTTGCGGCCTCCGATCCTGGATGATCTTGGCCTGCTGGCCGCCATCAACTGGTTCTGCCGCCGCTATGGCAACGTCTACTCCGCCATCGAGATTGCGAAGTCGTTTGAAATCTGCGAGAGCGAGATTCCCGATTCGATCAAGATCGATATCTTCCGGGTGGTGCAGGAGGCGCTTAGCAACGCCGCGAAGTACTCCGGTTCGAAGCGTGTGGAGCTGGAACTCAAGAAACGGGATGATCGTTTGGTCCTGATGATCAGCGACAATGGCACCGGATTTGCCGTGGAATCGGTATTGCGGGGGGAACCCGGAGAGAGTGGCTTCGGGCTCATCGGTATGCGCGAACGGGTTAAGCTTTCCGGCGGCTGCCTGGTCATCGAATCGGTGCTCGGCAAAGGAAGCCGTATCGAGGCAAGCTGGCTGCTCGCGGCAAAGGACTCCCCGTCGGCCTGCCTTTAACCGGACAGGCTGGATCAAGCTGGTTCATTTGACGATCAAGCCCTTCTCCAGGGCGTAGGCCGTCAAAGCACCGGCGCTGTGCAGGTCGAGTTTCTTCATCAAATTGCTGCGGTGCGTCTCCACGGTTTTGACGCTCATGTGCAGAAACTCTGCGATCTCCTTGTTCTTCCTCTGTTCGGCAATCAGCTTGAGAATTTCCCGCTCCCGGTGGGTCAGGCTGTCGAAGGACGAGCCCGTTGCCCCGCCCTTCTTCCCCTCCAGATACCCGTTGAGCACTTTTCCCGATATCTCCGGGGACAGGTAGATCTTGCCGGCTAGCACCGACTGGATTGCCAAAACCAGTTCGTTGGGTGTGGCGTCCTTTAACGCATAACCCTGCGCGCCGTTGTTCAAGGCGGCAAAGATGTAATCCTCGCTGTCGTGCATTGTCAGCACGAGAATTTTGGTGCCGGGAAAGCGCTGACGCACTTCGCGTATAGCCTCCAGTCCACGCAGGCGCGGCATGGAGAGGTCGAGCAGGACCATATCTGGCCGGCATCGGTGCAAGACGTCCAGTAACTCAATGCCGTCGCGCGCCTCACCGACGACTTCAATTCCAGGTTCCGAGTCGAGCAGGGCTTTCAAACCAGCCCTAAGGATGGTGTGGTCCTCGGCTATGCAGATGCGGTGCATGGGGTTCGTCCGATGAAAGTTTTTTTATTACGTTGAACTATTTCACGCAATTTTGAAACTTAATTTTAGGCACGCACCTTATGTATTCAATGTCAATCAGTGACATTCGGTTTGTTCGCCTCTCACCCTTTTCATTAAATTGACCAAACAGGACGTATTGGCCATGATTCCCCTCTGGAGCAGCGTCATGCTGAAAGCCCTGGTTGTCGAGGACAGTTACCTTTACCGCGAACTGTTGTGTTCGCTACTGGTCGAGCAGTATCCCGACATCATAATTGCAACGACCGGAGAAGGCTCCAACCTCATGGCGCTGATCGAAGAATTCGTTCCGCATATTGTCTTTATGGATATCAAACTGCCGGGTGTCAATGGGCTGCAATTGACGCGGTCCATCCACCAGACCTATCCGGAATTGCCCGTCGTGATCCTGACAAGTTACAGCGATGAGGATTATCGCCTCGCCGCCTTAGCCGCGGGAGCCTCTAGCTTCATCCCCAAGGACGAATTGGATGACGACAAGATTGCGGCACTGCTCGCGTCGGTGGTGGCGGCCCGTCAATTAATTAATGTCGAAAGCCACGCGGTTGTCGAAGGAGGTGCCACTGCCAAGCGCAACGCCGCCGAGCGGGAACCGAGCGCATCCGTTCCCACCGCTTTGAGCGAAGGCTCCGTCGCGGAGCCGGGCAGCAGCACCGCGCGGCGCATCAACCATTGAGTCATCGTAATCTACGGCGGGACGAGAAAATCCGTATTCTGAAATACCGGTTCCGAAGCTGGCCCGGCCAATGGGTCCTAGATGGCAAAAATACCTGGGCCTGCTTTGGTTTGGTCAAGCGGCTTGTCTTCCGGAATGAGAGAACTGCTGATTTACCCCGCGATTTCCTCATCTCGGTGCAGATTGTCCAATTGCCAACATAAGCCGGCCGGTGCTCGACCAGTATTTGAATCCGGGTCCTTGGGACCACCTATAACCACGTATCGTCTGTATAGAAGGCTTTGGATATCTCATGGACCTTAGAGTACAAACGGTCTATTTCCGGCGGTGTTAACCTTGTTTTCCAGGCTTGGATATTCGCAAGACTATCCCTTTTCAGTTCGTCTTGTGTTCCCTGCGTATCTGGTGTGGATGGGGTGAAGGAATGTGAGTTGATGGTATCCGCGGCACTCTGGGAGAAAGGGAGATTCAAGCTCTCGAACAGTTCGCGGAACTGGTTGACCGGATCGCGGGAAAGGTCTTCGTGACGCAGATAAATCCAATCGGGATGCTTTTCTTTGAACTTCAATATCATATAGTGAATCAAGTTCCACAAGAGAGCGGCCTGGTCGATGATGTCCTTCTCTTCGTTGGCAAATTCCCTTATTTTCTTCTCGAACGGATGCAGGTGATG
Organism: Methyloterricola oryzae; assembly: GCF_000934725.1. Classification (NCBI taxonomy): domain Bacteria; kingdom Pseudomonadati; phylum Pseudomonadota; class Gammaproteobacteria; order Methylococcales; family Methylococcaceae; genus Methyloterricola; species Methyloterricola oryzae. The sequence continues at coordinate 69,972 of NZ_JYNS01000004.1, read as the reverse complement.
CTTAATCAATAGCGGTTGATTGAGGAAATGTTCAAACGGATGCGTCCAGTTCTTCTCCTTGAGGCTGCCGGCGAATGCTGCCGGGTGCCGAATGAGGACTACGTTTCGGGTCTTGAAACGGGAGGACAACCACTCCGCGGAGAATAGTGCGATCGGATCTTTGAGTAAAGCTCTTTTGCCAGAAAGCCCGTACCATTTATATCGGGTATAGGTTTTCAGTTCCTTGCCAATGACATGCCTGCGATGCTTGGCCGCCTTGAGTTTTCCGGTCAGGTTATACCGAAAGTTGATGGTATCTCTTATGCCGTCGGCATACTCATGCTCGTTTTCCCGGCATACATAGGTAAACCAGTTTTCGAAGCGTGCCTTGCAAGTTCCTGGATCGTGGTAGAGATTGAAGGGTTCGTGGAAATAAACGGTTTTGGGAGAACTGGCCAGCATTCGACCTACCCATGTCGTTCCGGAGCGATGGGACCCCGTAACCAGAATCGGGTTTTGGTTACTCATTTTTTGCCTTCTCTCTTGGTAGAGTGGAAGCGCCGGATCGGTGGCGTGGCGCAGTGTACTTGGGGTCAAGTCGACACGGGCGACCTTGGCACGGTGCCCATGGACAACTTTCGGCCCATGCTCATTCTTAGTTTTTCGTTTTATACAACGCCGTAGTGCGAAAGTCGGTCCACTTTCAGCGCGGGCACTTGCTACTAGGCGGTGGCGCCTGGAACGACACGAGCGCCAACCTTACGGCACTTGCATCTGGTTTTGGACCTTAATCCCGAATTCTGGCTCATGCCTAGCGTACTCACACGCATCTTCAGGGAGTAGGGCGCCACATGATATTGCGGCTTTCTCTGGGACTCTACCGCAAACCGCCCCTTCGCCACGACGACAAGGAAGTTGTGCACGTTTAGTGGCCTTCCCACCGTCGTAACGCACTACGAAACCCTAGCCTAGGGTACCGTGAAAAAGGGGGCGTGACTACAGTATTTCCCTAGAGTAATTACATTCCTTACCCGATCCGATAGAGACACGGCTGCCTGTACCTTAACAAGCGTATGAGACAGCCGGCATCGCACGACAGCTCCTTGTCAGGTTCTGGAGCGTTCATTCTGGCTCTCATTGACTGAGTTCCTGCTTGTAAGCAAAAGGTTCAATCCGGTTCGAAAACGCGACGCGACGATCGCAGCGGCGGCGCCTTCCGATCCCAGCGGTTCCGCCCCGGGGCCGCGAAGCCGGTTGATTTTGGCACTACGACATTTCGCTAAAGGTGAAAAACATGAAATCGATGACTGGGCTGACGAGGCTGCTCCTCGGTGCGGGACTGCTCGGGGCGACGGGTGTGCAGGCCCAGGATGCGCCGACGCCCCAATTTGACATTCTGGGCTTCATCCAGGAGGCCAGCTTGGATACGGCTGGAACGATCTGTCAGGCAACGGATCCGCGTCTTCGGGGCGGCACCCTGACGGTCAATGGACACAAGCTGATCGTGCCTTGCAATACGCTGTTGCAATTGCCGGCGGCAACCATGACCTGGGCCGACCTCTTCGATCCCGAAAATTCGCGGCCGGTTGGCAGCTACATTGGTTCCCCTGGCGTCACCACGCCCGTTCCCGCCAACCCGGTTTACCCGGACGAAAAAAGTGGTCTTGCCCTGGCCGATGCGCCGGCACCGTTTCCGTCCTTCGAGGTCAGGGCCCAGGGTAATGTGGTCAATGGACGATACATCGTCGGCCTGATCTCACCAGTCACCCAGCAGGGCCTCAATGCCGGGTCCGGCACCATCAATTACATCGATTACAAAATCGGCGCGCTCCGCATCGGCGGCACGCTCAATGATTCGAACTGCACGAATTCGGGAATCCTGTCTTCTAAGTGCAGCGGGGCGCTGGTCCAGGTCAACGACCCGGTGGGGCGCTGGGGCCTGGTGCACAGCCCAGATCCGCGCTTCAGCGGCGACTACGAGAACTCAACGGTGTCCGCCGCGACCGGTATCCCGGTCTGCATACCGCGCGTCGCGCCGCCTATGGTGGACACGGAGTGCCCGCTAACCAACCGTCCGTTGAACGGCTCCAGCTTCGGCACCGACCCGTTCCTGGCCTCCAATGCGCCCCTGCGCGGCTTCACCATGCCCGCGCCGGTGCTGGATGCCTACGGTAACAATACCGCCGTGCCGGACGCTTACAAACAGGTGCCGATGATGGTGGGCGATCAGGTGGACTATGCCGGTACGCTCTTCAAGATCGACCCCAACGGCGCCAACACGCCGGCCAATCTCTATATCTCCGCGCATACGCTCTCGGACAACCTGGGCATCTTCACCGCGCCGGGCGTGCCGCCGGCCTATGTGACAGTCGAGGAAATCCTTATCGGGACCGGCGGCGCCGGCGTACAAGGCCTGTTGCAGGAGGCTTCCACACGCCTGACAGTAGTCGGCACGACCACGGACCCGACCCGGTTGATCGACATCTATGCCCAGGACGTCAACGCTTGCACAGGCGAGGGCAAACTCCGCTGGCTGGCGGCGACCGACCCGTCTACACAGCCCGTCAAGGGCCGCTTTGTCTATCGTGTGCTGGGCGGCACCTTCATGCCGCCGACCCGCAATTACGTGATGAAAAGCCAAACCGGCGGAGATCTGGGCATCAAGGCTGCCAACGGCATCACCGCCGGCCAGTTCCTGCTGCCCAACTTCGAGTTTGTGTTTCCGGAGAACCACAGCTTCGGCGACCCCTTTGTGCCCTTCAACTTCCAGGATTTGGGATTTTTAGCGCAGGGTTCGGGGCCGGTGGGTGGTTTTGGCAGCGGTACGGCGGTGCTGGCTCAGTTGGATCCGTGGCCGGGTAATCCAGCTCCAACCAAGGTCAATTGCAGCGCTACCGGTGCTTTGCCGGTCGTCAATGCTGGCGCTGATCTCACCGCGACGGCCCTGACTACAGTGAAACTGACGGGCAATGTGAGCTGGGACAGCAATGATGTTGCTTGGCCGCGCACTCAGTTGTGGTCGCAAGATTCGACAGACTCCACCAAGGTGACACTGCTGAACACGTCGACGCTGACGCCCAGCTTCTATGCTGCCGTCCCGGGCACCTACCACTTCACCTTGACAGCCACGGATCAATTCGGCACCAGCACGGATTCGATAACGGTCACCATCATTCCGGCCGGCGACATCCTCAGCATTCCCGCGGGTGGCGCAAGTTGGACGCTGACCACCAGCAGCAAGCGCGGCTCCTTTGGCAAGCTGAGCGTGACGGCTACCACCAGCGATTCCACGGCATTGCTGACACTGACGGAAATCGCTCTGGATGGGAGCAGCACAAATTGGGGTACAGGAGCCAAGACAACAACAGCACCACAGGTTTCCACGTGGGCCATCAAGGGTGCTGCACAGCCCCGTAGCTTAAAGATTACGTCCACCTCCGGCGGTTCCCTCACGCTTAACTGCAATGTGCAAAGCGGCAATGGGACCTTGCTCTGCCAGTAGACGACGGTGCCGATAGGCGGGATCGAATCCGGCCCGCCTATCCAGTTCCATTTTCAACGGTGTCTGCCCAAGGGGCGACTGAAGTGAAAGAGGTTTAAAGATGAAATCTTCGAATTCTGAATGCCAGTCCAAGCGAGTCGGCTGGCCTTTGAGCCGGCAAAGCGCTCCCGGCTGGCTGGGCCTTTTCCTGACTGTTGGCGCGCTGGCCGCGCTAGCAGTCCCGGCGCAAGCGGCCAATCTGGCGGCGCCGCCGTCCTTGAAAACCGTGGAAGTGCCGGAGCCGCCGAATCTGACTGAGTTCGTCAAGAGCAAGCAGGCCGCCATCGTACTGGGCAAGGCGCTGTTCTGGGATGTCAAGGTGGGCAGCGACGGCGTGCAAGCCTGTGCCTCCTGTCATTTCCACGCCGGCGCCGACAACCGGGAGAAAAACAACTTGAATCCGGGCGCCGCCGTTCCCGGTGATTCCGGCTTCAGACTGACGGGTCCCAATGGGCTGCTTACGGCCAATATGTTCCCCCTGCATAAGGTGAGCAACCCTGACGACCATTTTTCAGTGGTGTCCGATGCAAACGACATCGTCGGCTCGCAGGGCGTTCACAAGACCGATTTCGTCAAGCTGGCGAAAAAGGGGGAAGTGGGGACACCAATTTATGACGACGTGTACAACGTCGGCGGTCTTGACGTGCGCCGCGTCACGGGCCGAAACGCGCCTTCGGCCATCAATGCGGTCTTCAATTTCGCCAATTTCTGGGACGGCCGCGCCAACAACATCTTCAACGGCTCCAGCCCCTTTGGCGACGCCGACCCTGATGCCGGCGTTTACGTGGTAGACCCGGCCACCGGCAATCTAGTCAAAGTGCGGGTGCGCATTCCCATGGCCAGCCTGGCCTCCCAGGCGGTCGGGCCGCCCGGCAGCGACGTGGAAATGGCCTATCACGGCCGTACCTTTTCCACCATCGCCCGGAAACTGATGGCAAAGTCCGGTAACAAGCTGCGCAATCTGGTGCCGCTGAGTGGTCAAAAAGTGCATCCGCAAGACAGCGTATTTGGCTCGCTGTCAAATTCGACAATCTCAAAAGGGCAAGTCTCGCTTAAGCCAGGACTGCGTACAACCTATTCGGCACTGATCATGGCGGCATTCCAGGACAAGTACTGGAACTCCAGCAAGACCGTCACCCTCGACACGGATACCTATACCCAGATGGAGGCCAACTTCTCGCTGTTCTTTGGCTTGGCGATCCAGTTGTACGAAGCCACCCTGGTGTCCGACGACAGCCCCTACGACCGTTTCCAGGATTGCATCGCTGGCTTGCCGAGCTGCGATGACAACGCCTTGAGCGCGAGCGCAAAGCAGGGACTCAACATCTTCCTGGACGACAATGAGCAGGGTAGCAAGGGCGGTATCGGCGGCAGTTGCATCAATTGCCATGGCACGTCCACCTTCACCAACGCATCGGTCATGCACCTGGGCTTCAGCAATTTCGACACCAGCTTGCCCGAGGCGCTGCTTGAGCTGATGACCATGGGCGACCAGTTGGGTTCCTTCTACGATGCCGGTTACTACGACATCGGCGTCAGGCCCATTGATGAAGATCCGGGCCGCGGCGGCACGGACCCGTATGGTTACCCGCTGTCCTTCACCGACCGGTCTTTGTTGCTCAACAGCGGCAACTTCAATTTGCCGTCCCTGCAGTCCGCGGATCCGAACCTGCCGGTATTCAATCCCTTCCTGCCCTGCGCGCAGCCCGGCTTTCCCCCGACCTGTCCCAGCGCCATCCGTTCGGCAACCAAGGGTTCATTCAAGGTGCCAACCCTGCGCAATGTGGAGCTGACTGGACCTTATTTCCACAACGGCGGCCAGGCGACCTTGCGCCAGGTAGTGGACTTCTACACCCGTGGTGGTGATTTCCCGGAGGCGAACATTTCCACCCTGGACCCGGACATCGGATTCATCTTCGGACTGGCGGGGAATCCGGCAGCGAAAAAGCAGGTCGTGGATTTCCTGCTTTCGTTGACTGATGAGCGGGTTCGTTGGGAAAAGGCGCCGTTCGACCACCCGGAACTGCCGCTGCCCAACGGCGCCGTGGGTAACACGGCTCAGGTCAAGGCTTGCGGTACGCCGGCAGTGGCCTGTGACGCAAAGACCACATTACCGGCAGTAGGTGCGGGCGGCCTGGCGGCAGTCACTGGCAAGCCGATCGGAACTTTCCTGAATCTCGACCCACAGCAGCCGTAGGAAGTAGCGGCTTGAAAGCGGGGAGGCCGACGAGCCTCCCCCGGCCTTGACGGCCAAGTATGCCCTCGGTGTTGCAGCACCGGCAGGCATAGAACGCAGTGACAACAGCACACGGAATTGAAGGGGCGGCTGCCGGCACGCGAGGTCAGCCAATTCCATTTGAATCGTACGAACCATCCTATTGGGAGAGGCATTATGCACGCCATAAGCAAGAGATCAATTCATCGGAGGCGGCCGAAGAAGTCCGTTTCCGGTTGCGTTTCCAATTCCGCTTCGATGGCCATGCCGCTATCGGGGATTTCCAGGTCTGTCCTGACCGCCGCGGTGGCCGCCGTCATCGGTCTCGGGCTGGCGGCTCCGGCCCACGCCAAGTTCGATGTGCCTACGGGCGCGGGGTCCAGCCCCTTGTTCGGTGCCGCGCCGTTCACCCAGAAGATGCTGATGTTCGAAGAGTTTGGACCGCAGCCGCTGCCGACTAGTGCATCCGCCCATTCCCTGCCGGAACCGGGAGGGTGCGAGGGCCCCCTGAATCCCAGCACGTATTCCGCCGACCTGGATAAATTCCTCAGCGAACCCTTATATCCGCCTACCCAACGCCTGGCCAATACCAGTTCTCCAAATCCTTGGAGCGCCCGGATCAGCGATTGCATCGGCCGTCCGATGACGGGCGTTCTCGAAGGGCGTCCAGGGGGCGAAGACTTTGCGCACCAGCGCTGGAGCGATTTCCCGCCGACGTCCGATGCCGGCGCGGTCTATTTTCAGACCGCGATGGCGGGGGCGCGCAAGAACGGCGGCCTGCGCGATAACCTGCAATCGCACGGTTACACGTACGGCGAGTTTGGTACTGGCGGACTCTACCATAACACCACCGGACTCCCCGGCTTTGATGGCACAACCGCCGGTATCGAAATCCGCTTCCATCCCAAGATGCCCATCCAAAACCCGCAGGCACTTTGGACTTTCGACGGCACCTTGCCTCCAAAACTGCTGATGGCGCCCTATGGCAGGACAATACTGTTCCGCCACTACAACGCATTGCCGATCGACGACTCGGCGAACTACGGATTCGGCAAGCACACCATTACGACCCACGAGCACAATGGCCACAACCCGGCCGAGAGCGATGGTTACGCCGGCGCCTATTTCTTCCCCGGCGAATTCTATGACTACCGTTGGCCCATGGTGCTCGCCGGTCATGACAGCGTGCCCATCAACTCCAGCGATCCCATTCTGCAGGAGAAGAACTCCAAGGCGGGCAGCCCTGCCTGTTTCGATCCGCGTCCCGGCAATTGTGCCACCTGGGGCGGCGTCAAGAAGGTGCGGGGCAATTGGCACGAGACCATGAGCACCCACTGGTTTCACGACCACATGGTCGATTACACCGCCCAGAACGTCTACAAGGGCAATGCCGCGATGATGAATTACTACAGCGCCATCGACCGCGGCAACGAGGGGCTGAATGACGGCATCAACCTGCGTTTGCCCAGCGGCACGGCGCTGGATTGGGGCAACCGCGATTACGACATCAATCTGGTGGTGGCGGACAAGGCTTTCGACTCTCAGGGGCAACTCTGGTTCAACACCTTCCAGACCGACGGTTTCCTGGGCGATGTGGCCACGGTCAATTTCCTCTACAAGCCGTATTTCGACGTGCGGGCGCGCCGGTATCGCTTCCGCATCCTGAACGGGAGTGTCTCGCGCTACTGGAAGCTGGCCCTGGTGCAGCAGGTTTCAGGTTCCGGCGGAAAGTATCCGGGGCCATCCGGTTCGGGCGTCTCCTACAATCAGGTGCCTTTCCATCTGGTCGCCAACGACGGCAACATTCTCGAGCATGCGGTGCCGTTCCCCAATGTGCAATCCCCCGAGGGCCTGCCGTCGCAGGGTATCGCCGAGCGCTATGACATCGTGGTGGACTTCAGTCAGGTACCCGTCGGCAGCAAGCTGTATTTCGTGAACTTGCTGGAGCACGAGGACGGCAAGGGTCCGAAGCAGGCGATTCCGCTTGCCCAGGTGCTGAGCGGGGCGTATTCCAAGAGCGGCTGCCCGGCCAGTTGCGATCCGGTGGTTGGTTCCTTCATGGAATTCAGGGTGCAGGCCATGCAGGCTGGGGCTCAGGACGTCAGCATGAACCCGGCGGACTATGTCGAGGGTAAGAAGACGATGATCCCGCTGCCGGGGTTCAGCAAGCAGGAACTGGCCAATGCCAAGGAACGTACCTTCACCTTCAACCGCGGCGGCGATGTCAAGCCCTGGACCATCAGCACCGACGGAGGACAGTCTTATAACGCTACCAGCGTCGAAGGCTTGTTTGACCGTGTTTCGGCGGCCCCGGATGGCACGGGCAAGGACGGCAGCGCCAACAGCGTGGAAATCTGGCACATCCGCAACGGCGGCCAGGGCTGGAGTCACCCCGTGCACATCCACTTCGAGGAGGGCCAGATCCTGGAGCGCGGCGGCGTGGCTCCGCCCCTGTGGGAAAAAGGTGCTCGCAAGGACATGTACCGCATTGGACCCATGGCCGATACGACCGACAGCGTCGATATCGCCATCCGCGTGCGCGAATTCCAGGGAACCTACGTGGAGCACTGCCACAACACCCAGCATGAGGACAACGCCATGCTGCTACGTTGGGACAGTCAGCATCCCGGCCAGACGGTGGCCATTCAGTCGCCTTTCCCATCCTGGGATGGCGTGAATTACATGAACACCAACACGACGGATGTTCCGACCTACAAGTCCGGCCAGCAAACGACGTTCCTGGGTTCGGTGGCGGGTCCTGTTGCCGCAAACGACACGGCGGCGGCGACCGCTGGCGTGCCGGCAATTATCCAGGTGCTGGATAATGACTCCTGTGTGGGTAACTGCGACCCGGCTACCCTGGTCATCGGATCGGTGTCAGGCAACGGAAAAGCGATCAACAACGGCAATGGCACCGTTAGCTACCTGGGGACGGACAACGGCACCTACAGCTTCACCTACACCGTCAAGGACACCACCACGGGCTCGAAAGTGTCCAACGTGGCTACGGTGACCGTGAATGTGACCGGAGGTGTCACGCCGCCCCCGCCGCTGGCCGCTCCGGTGACCGTCGCCGACTCGGCCACGACCCAGCAGGATACGGTTATAGGAATCAACGTCGTCGCCAACGACAGCAACTGTGGATCCGGCTGCAGCTTGTCGATTGCCTCGGCTCCGGCCCATGGAAAGGTGACCGCCAACAGCCCCGCCGCGGGCCAGATCACCTATACGCCGACCGCAGGCTACTCCGGCGCGGATTCCTTTACCTACACAGCGACCAACTCCGGCGGCACCTCGGCGCCAGCCACGGTCAGCTTGACCGTGAACGCCAATCCGACGACTGACAAAGTGACCATCAGCAAGGCGGCAATCAGCAAAAAGACCTTGTCCGTGGCAGGCAGCCTGAGCAAGCTCAATAACGCCTACGCGCCAAGCGTCATGGTCTATTCCGGCGGGATGAACGCCTCGGCGACGGCCTGTGCCGGCTCCATCTTGGGGAGCAGCGCAGTCACGAGCGCCGGAGCCTGGTCGTTATCGGCCAAGAACGTCACACCCACGAGCGTCTGCGTCTGGTCCGCCAACGGCGGGGTGGCATCCGCGGCCGTGAAATAACGGCCGGTAACCTGGGGCCGCCGCTTTGGTGCGGCGGCCACCTTCCCATTCAATCGAAACGGAGCCGCGACATCCGCGGCCCGATACCTCGCGATTTCTCCTCGCCCGCAGTTCGGGCGAAAAGAGGTGGATCATGAACGAAACCAATTCAAGCAATCGGCAGGTGTGGCTGGCCATCCTGCTGCTAGCAACACTTTGTCTGGCGGGCATTGTCGAGCCTGTCGCGGCGGCCCCGAGGGGCTCGCCCTGGGGGGCCAACTTTTTCCCCAATAGCGTGCTGATTAACCAGGACGGGAAGAAGCTCCGATTCTATGACGATATGCTCAAGGGCAAGGTGGTCATGATCAACTTCGTCTATGCGGGCTGTAAGGACGCCTGTCCCCTGGAGACGGCCAAGCTGCGACAGGTCCAGGAGGCCTTGGGCGATCGGGTGGGGCGTGACATATTCATGTACTCCATCACCATCGATCCCAAGCATGACACGCCCGCGCGGCTCAAGGAGTACGCGAAGCGCTACAAGGTGGCGCCCGGCTGGCAGTTCCTGACGGGAAAGGAAGCCGAGATCAACCAACTGCGCCAAAAGCTGGGTCTGGCCGAGGAGGGCGAGGGGCGCAGCGACCATACCATGAACCTGATTGTCGGCAATGAAGCCACGGGTCAATGGAAGCAGCGTTCCACCTTCGATAATCCCAAGGTGCTGGCCCGTGTGTTGGGGGACGAGCTGTTCAACTTCAGCCGTCCCGCGGTCGCCGATGGCAGTTATGCGGCGGCGCCCCACACGATTACCATCGATCCCGGCGAGGACCTGTTCCGCCGGCGCTGCCAGGTCTGTCACACCGTGGGCGCCGGCGATACCTTGGGACCGGACCTGGCTGGAGTGACCCGCAACCGCGACCGCAACTGGCTGGTGCGCTGGCTGAAGACACCGGATCAGGTGCTGGCCGAGAAGGATCCCATCGCCCAGACATTATTTACCCGGTACAACCAGGTGATCATGCCCAACCTGCGCCTCAGCGACCGGGATGTGGATGTCCTGCTCGAGTATTTGGATTCACGGGGCGGCACGATGTGACCCACGCCGGCGCCTGTGGCCTGTCCAGACAAGGCGGAAACGGTTTGGTTTCCCGAAGCGTTGAAACCCTAGCTCAATCTACAGTGAAGACCCTATGTCCGCGCTTTTTTGGGTATGTATCATATCTGTGACACGTAAGGTTCCGAGTATCCGTCGGCGGTGCCTTCCAAGAGGTTGATATGTGCCTACAAAGTGGTAGCGAGACAATGAAAGCCCTGATCGTGGACGACAATCAGCAGTTTCACGATTGTCTGCGCGAACATCTACAAACCCGCAATCCCGGCATGCGCATCGAAAGCGCGTGGGAAGGCGCGGATCTGGCCGCGCGCCTGGACCGTCTCAGGCCCGACGTGCTGTTTCTGGATATCAAGCTGCCTGACAGCAACGGGATCGAACTGGCGCGGCAAGTGCGCCGAGTTTATCCGGATATGCCCGTCGTCATCATGACGGCACATGGCGAGCCCGAATACCGGGAGGTGGCGGAGGCCGCCGGCGCTTCCTATTTTTTCCGCAAAGACGAACTGGACCCGCAGGTGGTGGATGCCATTATGCAGGCTGCGCGTCCCGCCGTGCGCGAAGCGGCGGGCAAGGACGGGCCGGTGGGCGCAACCGCCGCCATCAAGAGGCTGAAGTGCGGTACCTGGCTGGCGCTGGCCATTCTTGCAGTGCTGGGGGGATCTGTCCCGATGCTGCTGAAGGATGCTGCGCCGGGTTCTTCGGCGCCCGCCTATCACACCTTGGCGACCCAGGGCAGCATGCAGCAATTCGGGCGCAACGATGTGCGCCTGGTGTTTTCCGATGAGGCTTTGCAAAAGGATCTGACAGCCCTTTTGCTTTCGGTGAACGCGAGCATCGTGGGTGGGCCCAGTGCGCACGGGGTCTATACCGTGCGCATCGGTGACGGTACGGTTCCCGAGCCTGCCGTTGCGGATGCCTTGGCGCGGCTAAAGGCGGATAAGGCCGTGTTGCTGGCCGAGCCGGCCCTGGCCCGCTGAGCCGGGAGCCCGATCTGTCTGCATAGGCGCAGAACCAGGCGCCGGCGCAGCTCGCGCCGGCTGGCTTACACTTCCGTCGTCGCTACACCTTGAAGATCCCGGACAGGGCCTGGCTCAGGTCCGAACTTTGTGGAACCTGCCCATCGGGCGTCAGCTTGTCGATCAGCACCGGCAACAGGCTGGCTAGTTGATTGCTGGCCGTGTCCGCGTCGATGCCTAGCTTGGATGCCAGGCCAGTGACCAATTCAGGGCCGAGCACCGACTTGAGCTGGTCCGCGCCTATGGACTCATTGGCGCCGGTTCCTATCCACGAGGAAATGACGCTACCCAGCCCTCCTTGCTGGAATTTCTGGGATAGTCCATCCAGTCCGCCGGCACGATTTAGCAGCTCGGCAAGGCCCGACTGCAGCTCCGGTGACTGGCCGGCCTGTTTCAAAACGGCTTCCAAGGCGCCTTGCGCCAGATCGCTCAGAAAACTCATAGCAGGACTCCTTCATTCACGAGGGATGCCGGCCACGCGCGGCCGGTGCTCCAATTTAACAGACTTTTGCCCCTCATTCGGGTACCCTGGCCTTGGCTGCGCCTGCCGGAGCCCTCCGTCGGGATTGCCGAATCCAGTTCATCAACGAAGGGGGAATGCCATGGGTCTATTGAGCTTTATCCGTGAAGCCGGAGAAAAACTGTTCGGCGCTCAGGCCGAGGCCGCCGATACTGCCTCGTCCAACCGCTCCGCCAGCAGCGCCATCACCGCCTACATCGGCTCGCTGCAACTGCCGGTGACGGACCTGTCCATCGAGGTCGACACGGCCAGCCATACGGCCCGGGTGTCCGGGAAGGTACCGAGCCAGGAGGCGCGGGAGAAGGTCATGCTGGCCTGTGGCAATGTGCAGGGCATTGCCCAGGTGGAAGACGCGTTGACCGTCGAGGGCGAGGTGGATGCCGAAGCCCAGTTCCACACCGTGGAGCGCGGCGACACCCTGTCGGCCATCGCCAAGAAGTTCTATGGCGATGCCAATGCCTACAATGCCATATTCGAAGCCAACAAGCCGATGCTAAAGCATCCGGACAAAATTTATCCCGGCCAGGTGCTGAGGATTCCGTCTCGGGCGTGATGGGGGCGTCCAAGGCCCTGCAGTGCATCGCTTGAGCTGCGGGGGAAAAGGCTGGCGGCCAGACAAGTCGAGGATGTCGCGTCTTGCTGCCGCCGCCAGCAAAAAGAGGTCATGCAAGTCCCTCAGGAGCAGGTTTGGTGCCACGCGCCGGCAATTGTGGCGACTCAATGGCCAAAGCGTCTGCAGAGCGTGACACGGGGTGTTCGTTCAGGCCGCGACGGGATGGAATGCTGGATATAGCCTAGCCGCCGCGGCAAATGCCTGAACCTGAATTCGGCTTGTGCCGGGTGGCGCAGGTCCGCCGCAAGTTCTGCAGACAGGGCGACCGGCGACGCCACCGTTTTTGGGAGATGCAGGGAGATAGGTTGAGTCATGTCGCGAGTGGGTGTGGTCAAGGAATTTCTCGAGCGGGGGATTTGGTCACCGCAGTTGTCCAGCCGCAGTCCCTGGCTGGGCCGCCTCGCGGGCGCTCTCCGCTGGGGCTTTGCCTTGCAGCGCGCGATCCGCGAGGACGCGCTGGATTACCGCGCCATGGGCCTGGTTTACACCACCCTGCTGTCTCTGGCGCCGCTGCTGGCCGTCAGCTTTTCCGTGCTCAAGGGGTTTGGCGTGCACAACCAACTGGAGCCGTTTCTGTTACAGACTCTGGCGCCATTGGGACAGCAACGGGAAGAAGTCGTGCAGCGCATTCTCGGTTTTGTGGAAAACATCCAGGTGGGCGTATTGGGTGCCCTGGGCCTGGCGCTGCTGTTCTACTCGGTGGTCTCGCTGCTGGGCAAGATCGAGGACAGCCTCAACCTGATCTGGCACGTGCGCGAGCAGCGTCCTTGGCGGCGCCGCTTCACCGATTACCTCAGCGTGGTGCTCATAGGGCCCGTATTGGTCTTCTCGGCGCTGGGCATCACCGCGTCCATGACCAGTGGCCGGCTGGTGCAGTGGCTGGTCGAGCAGGAGCCCTTCGGATTTCTGTATTTTTTGCTGGTTCAACTGGTTCCCTATGCGCTCATCATCGGCGCGTTCACTTTCGTCTACCTGTTCCTGCCCAATACTCAGGTGCGGTTGCGCGCGGCCTTGATCGGAGCCGTTTGCGCTGGTTTGGCCTGGAAGGCCGTAGGTTGGGCCTTTGCGACCGTGGTGGTCGGATCCGCCAGCTACAGCGCGATCTACTCGGGATTTGCGACGGTCATTCTGTCCATGATCTGGCTGTACGCCAGTTGGATGATCCTCTTGCTCGGCGCAGCGATCGCATTTCTTGCCCAGTTTCCTTCATTCAGGGAATTCAAGGCGGAGGATGGCGGGACCATTCGGTATTCGCGGGAGCGGCTTGGGCTTCTCTTGTTGGTGCGGATCGGCAGGGCCTTCCTACAAGGTGAACCGCCACTTCGCCTCGAATCCTTGTCCGCGGATCTGAATCTGCCGCGTGAGCGAATCGCTGAGGTGCTGAGCGTTCTACTTCGCAGTGAAATGATCGCCCAGGTGCAGGGCGAGGCGCCTGCCTACCTCCCGGCGAAGGCGCTGGACCGGTTGCTGCTGAAGGACATTCTGAATGCCCTCGGGGGCGGCGGAGAAAGCCCCGGGCATCTGTCAATGGTGGAAGTCGATCGCCTGTTCGAACGCTTGCAAGCGACCCGGGATCAGGCCCTGGCCGGTCTGACGCTGAGTGATCTGTTGCTTGGCACCGCAAGTGACCCGCCGCGCGCAGTGTGAGCGGGCCTGGACTTGCGACATCGAGCCTGCTGTCCTCCGGGGAACAGCAGGCTGACGAGGAGGGACTCAAGGCTTATACGGGCCAGCCTGGATTAGGCCTGAAGGACCGGGAGGGCAGTGGTGGGCTCGATCAGTCCTTTTTCCAACGCCGGCCATGAAAGCCCATGGGCTTGTTCTTGACCTGTTGTTGCTGTTCGGCCGTCAGCACTTTGAAGATGGCGTTATCCAATTCCGCATGCAGCAGGGCGACTTCGGTCTTGTCCGCCATGCCGGCTTCAACCAGCGCCTTGGCCTTGTCCGCCGTGTACTCCTCGGAGAAGGCTAGCTTGCGCAGTTCCTCGAAATTGTCGCGGCGGTCCTGCCATTTACTGCGCAGGGCTTCGCCCTTGGTCTTGAGAATGTCCTTGATGGCCGTGCGTTGGGCCTCGGTCAGATTGATGCCGTCCAGGTAGGGCGGCAGGCGGTCTGCAGAGAATGGTCCCGGTCCGCCGTGGTAAGGTCCGCCCGGTCCGCCTTTGGGGCAATCGGCGGGCGCGCCGGCAAGGCTGGTCAGGGGAAATGCCAAGGCTAGAGCTAGGGCGGTTGCGCCCAGGGTCAGTGTGTTGCGTTTCATGGTGCGTCTCCTGTCGAAGGTGAAATTCAGCGGGCAGCGCCCGTACGCCTCTTCGGCGTTGGATAGAGTGTGGCCAAATGCACCGTAAACCGGGGCTCTGTTTGTGTAAATCTTGGTAAATCATCCATGGGGCGGCTTTTCAGTCACATTCGCTTGGCTATGATCGGCACATGACGAGCGCGAACGGATAGTTATGAAAGTATTGCTGGTGGATGACGATGCCGAATTGGCCGAGATGCTGGCGGAGTACCTGCACAGCGAAGGCTTCGCTACGGGCATCGCCCTGGAAGGCGCGCGTGGCGTCGCCGAGGCGCTCACCGGCCAGTACGACCTGGTGGTCCTGGACGTGATGATGCCGGGTATGAACGGCATCGAGGTGCTGGGCCGCATCCGCCTGCAGAGCCGGGTCCCGGTGCTCATGCTCACCGCCAAGGGCGACGATCTGGACCGCATCATCGGGCTGGAACTGGGGGCCGATGACTACGTGCCCAAGCCCTGCACGCCGCGGGAACTGACGGCACGCATCCGGGCCATCCTGCGCCGCACCCAGGGGGCAACCTTGGCCACGCCCGAAACCTTAAGCGAAGGGCCGCTGCAGATGCAGCCGCAGAAGCGGCAGGCAAGCTGGGGCGGTCTGGCCCTGGATCTGACCAGCACCGAGTACAGCCTGCTGGAGGCTCTGGTGCGCAATGCCGGGCGCGTGGTGAGCAAGAACGAGCTGTCGGAGGCTGCCCTGGGAAGACCTCTGGCCCGCTTTGACCGCAGCATCGACGTGCACCTCAGCAGCATTCGCCACAAGCTCGCCGCCTTGCCCGGCGGCGACGCATGCATACAGACCGTGCGCGGCCGCGGCTATCTGTTCGTCAAGGACTGAGGCCATGGGGCGCTTGTTCTGGAAGGTTTTTCTCGCCTTCTGGCTGGCTCTTTTGCTGGCAGGGGCGGGCGTTGGGACGGTGGTCTGGCTGCGTCACCTGGCCCTGGAGCAGGAGAGCGCGGCCAGCGTGGACCTGCGCTGGCGAGCGGCCCGCTGGGTCGGCGTTACGGAAGCGGTGCTGCGCCGGGGCGGCACCGCGGCCTTGCGTGAGCTGTTTTCGGACTGGGAAAGGTCGACGGCCCTGGAAGTGTTTGCGGTGGACGAGACGGGCCGCGATCTGCTCGGCCGGCCGGTGCCCGATGAACTGCTCGAAAGAGCCCGCGCGCTGGCCCAGGAAGGCCAGTTCCCGGACCAGGTGCGGCACGTCCAGGCCGACGATGGCCACAGCTATCTCTTGTTCATGCAAGGGCGCGAGCCGCCGCCGGGGGAGTCGTCGCCACCACCCGGAGGTTTCCGCACGCCGCCCCGGCATCGTCCGGCCCCCGCTCAGCCCGCCCCGGTGCTGCCGATCGCCTCCGGGATTCTTGCCAGCCTCTTGTTCAGCGCCTGGCTCGCCTGGTATCTGGCCAAGCCCATACGCAGCCTGCGCCGGGCATTCGCGGCGGTGGCGCAGGGGCAGATGCAGACCCGCGTGGCGCCATCCATGGGCCGGCGGCGGGACGAACTGGCCGATCTGGGCCGCGAGTTCGATCACATGGCCGGGCAGATCGCCAGCCTGATGGATGCCCAGCGGCGCCTGCTGCACGATGTCTCCCATGAATTGCGCTCGCCCCTGGCCCGTTTGCAGGCGGCCATAGGACTGGCCCGGCAAAACCCGGAAAAGCTGGATTCGACCCTCGCCCGGATCGAGCGCGAATCCCTGCGGCTGGATCAGTTGGTGGGCGAGTTGCTGACTCTTTCGCGCCTGCAGGCCGGCGTGAACGGCCCGCTGGAGGACGACATCGACCTGGCGGAGTTGATTGCGGACATCGTCGAGGATGCGCGGTTTGAATCGCAGGCCAAGGCCGTGCGCCTGGAATGCACCTCGCTCGAGCCGGTGCTGGTGCGTGGGCGGGCTGAGTTGCTGCACCGCGCCATGGAAAACGTGGTGCGCAACGCGGTCAGACATTCCCCGCAGAGCGGCTGCGTGATCGTTCAAGCCCGTATGGACAGGCGGGCCGGCCGTTTTCACCTGGCGGTACTCGATCAGGGGCCTGGAGTCGCGCCGGAGATGCTGGGCTCCATCTTCGAGCCCTTTTTTCGGGGCAGCGGCGAAGGGCAGGGCGGCTTCGGCCTTGGGCTCGCCATCGCGCGAAGGGCGGTGGAGGCGCACGGCGGCAGCATCAGGGCGCGCAACCGGCCGGGCGGCGGCTTGTGCGTGGATATCGTCCTGCCGGCCCGCGCGGTGGAAGCGGGGCTGGCTTATTGAACAGGCCCCAAAATACCCTCCTGGTATTTCGGGCCGACGCCAAGGTCGGTCGCGCCCGACCTTGGCTGACGCGGCCTGTGGCCGCGCCGGGGCATACGTGCCCCGCATTTACCCGGCCACTAAGGGCCGGGTAAATAACCGCTGGATCAGGCATTCACATTCACGACGATCCGCCCGCTGAGGGTGCCGTCGAGCAGGTCATGGGCGCATTGGATCACGTCCTTTAGGCCGATTTCCCAGGTCAGACCATCGGCCAAGGCTGCGGGCAGGACGCTTGCGAGTTGGCCCCAGGCGGATTCGCGCTCGGCCATGGGCGCTTGGGCACTGTCGATCCCCGCCAGGGTGATGCCGCGCAGGATGAACGGAGCCATGGAGCCCGGAAAATCCAGGCCCTGCGCCATCCCGCAGGCGGCCACCACGCCGCGCGGATGCAGCCCGGCGCAGACGTTCGCGAGGGTGTGGCTGCCCACGGTGTCTATCGCCGCGGCCCAGCGCTCGCGCTGCAGCGGTCTGGAGGCCGCGCTCAGTTCCTGCCGGTCCATGATTTCGGCGGCGCCCAGCGCCTTGAGGCGGGACCATTCCGCCGGCCGCCCGCTGCTGGCGGTCACCCGGTAGCCGCGCGTTGCCAGCAGGGCCACGGCGTAGCTGCCGACGCCGCCGCTGGCGCCCGTCACCAGCACCTCGCCGCGCTCAGGCGTGATGCCGTGGCGCTCCAGCGCCATGATGCAGAGCATGGCCGTGAAGCCCGCGGTGCCTATGGCCATGGCTTGACGCGGCGTGAACGCCCCCGGCAGCCGCTGCAGGTGCCTGCCTTCCACACACGCTCGCTGCGCAAGGCCGCCCCAGTGGCTCTCGCCCAGCCCGTAACCGTTGACGAAGACCGCATCGCCGGGCTTCCAGGCCGGATCGGCGCTTTCGCGGACTGTTCCTGCCAGATCGATGCCGGGCACCATGGGAAAGCGCCTCACCACCGGCGCGCCACGGGAAATCGCCAGCGCGTCCTTGTAGTTGAGGGTGGAATAGCTGACATCCACCAACACCTCGCGACCGGCAAAAGCG
Source organism: Methyloterricola oryzae (assembly GCF_000934725.1). NCBI lineage: Bacteria > Pseudomonadati > Pseudomonadota > Gammaproteobacteria > Methylococcales > Methylococcaceae > Methyloterricola > Methyloterricola oryzae. The sequence continues at coordinate 51,785 of NZ_JYNS01000004.1, read as the reverse complement.
GATTCGTCGAGTTCGGCCAGTCGGGCCCGGAACACGCCTTCCGGGGATTCCAGCAGAATGGCTTTCACCATGGGGCAACTCCAGGCAAGATGGAAGGCGAGCGTATTGTCAAACCGCCCGGCCCGCCATGCAACGTCGCAGGACTTGCCGCGGTCCAAGGGAGCAGATCCAGGACATTTCCTCCGCAAGCCATCGCCATTCCAGGAGATCAGCCATGCTGCATCAGGAGACTACCCTCACACCCTGCAATTTCGTCATCTTCGGCGCCACCGGTGATCTTGCCACGCATAAGCTGCTGCCCGCCCTTTACCGGCTGGATCTGGCCGGGAAACTGCCGCAGGGCATGAATTTCGTCGCCTGCGGCCGGCGTGAACTGGACGATGAAAGTTGGCGCCAGCAGGTGCGGGCTTCCCTGGAGCAGAAACTCGAGGCACAAGGGGAGGTTCTGGATCGGTTCACCGGGCGTTTCGATTACCTGCGCGGCGAACTGAATGACCCGCAGTTCTACGTGGCCATGAAGGAACTGCTGGCCAAGCCGAAGCTGGGCGTCTGTTCCAATGTGGTGTTCTACCTGGCCATCAAGCCGGGGGATTTTCCTGCGGTGATCAAGAACCTGGACACGGTGGGCTTGTCGGGGCGCCGCGGTCAGCACCGCATCGTGGTGGAAAAGCCTTTTGGCATCGACATCGAGTCCGCGCAGACCCTCAACCAGTTGCTACACCGCTATTTCGACGAAACCCAGGTGTTCCGCATCGACCATTACCTGGGCAAGCAGACGGTGCAGAACCTGATGGTGTTCCGCTTCGCCAACACCCTGATCGAGCCCCTGTGGAACCGCAATTTCATCAACCATGTGCAGATCACGGTGGCGGAGCAGCGGGGCATCGAAGGCCGCGCCGATTATTACGACAAGGCCGGGGCTCTGCGCGACATGCTGCAGAACCACCTCATGCAACTCCTGACCCTGGTGGCCATGGAACCACCGCCCGCCCTGGAAGCGGATGTGCTGCGCGACGAGAAGGTGAAGGTGCTGCGCTCCATCCGCGCCATCGGCAAGCGTTCGGTGCATGCCTATGCCTGCCGGGCGCAATACCGCGCCGGCCAGTCCGGCGGCCAGGACGTGCCGGGCTATCAGGATGCGGAGGGAATCGAGCCCAATTCCATCACCGAGAGCTATATCGCCGCCAAGTTCTACATCGACAACTGGCGTTGGCGCGGCGTGCCGTTTTACCTGCGGACCGGGAAGCGGCTCAACCAGGCGGTGTCGATGATCGCCCTGCGCCTGCGGCATCCGCCCCAGCAGCTGTTTCGGGAAACGCCGCTGGAAGTGCTTGAACCCAACTGGATCGTACTCTCCTTGCAGCCGGAGGAAAGCATGCACATGGAGATCCATGCCAAGCAGCCCGGCCTGGACATGAACACCCGGGTGGTCAAGCTCAACGCGGGCTTCCGCGCGAATGACGAGCAGCCACTGGATGCCTACGAGACCTTGCTGTTGGACGTAATCGAGGGCGACCGCACCCTGTTCATCCGCTTTGACGAAGTGGAATGGGCCTGGCGAGTGGTGGACCCCATCGTCAAATACTGGGCCCAGGAGCGGGATTTCATCCACACCTATCCCGCCGGGAGTTGGGGGCCGGTGGAGGCCAATCGCCTGTTCGACGAGGACGACACCGCCTGGCGTAATCAGGTCTAGGCGCTGTGTCGGCTGCTCTGGTCACCCTGATGGCGGGCATGGCCTTGCTGCAGAATTTTCTGCTGTATTTTCCCGAGCCGGCACCGCTGGCGGCCGTGGAGCAAGGCGGCCTCCAAGCCTGGCCTGATCGGAATGCCTTCCGCGGGCTGCGGGCGGAGCCCGCCGGTGAAGCGCGTGGCACCGTGGTGGTCTTCCACGGCAATGCGGGCCATGCCGGGCAGCGCGGCTACTACGCTCAGGTTCTGGCAGGCCTGGGCTTTCGCGTGATCCTGGCGGAATATCCGGGTTACGGGCCGCGGCCCGGCGCACTGGGTGAGCAGTCCTTGGTGACCGATGCCATCGAAACCCTGCGCCTCGCTCATCAGGCTTTCGGCGCGCCGCTGATCCTGCTGGGTGAATCCCTGGGCGCGGCTGTGGCCGCCGGAGCCGCGGCACAGTCGCCCGATCGCGTGGCTGGGCTGCTGCTGATCACGCCCTGGGACCGGTTGGAATCGGTGGCCGGTCATCATTATGCTTGGCTACCCGTGTCATGGCTCATGAGCGACCCGTATGACAGCGTCCGCTATCTCACGAGCTTTCAGAAACCGGTTGTCGTGGTATTGGCGGAGCGAGACAGCGTCGTGCCCGTGGCCAGCGGCCTGGGCCTGTATCAGGCATTGCCGGGGCCGAAGCGCCTGGTGGTGGTCCAGGGCGCGGACCATAACGACTGGCCGGCTCGGGTTGAAGGGGTCTGGTGGGCGGAGGTTCTGGAATTTCTGGTCGGCAAGGGGGCTTCTTAAACCCTCTCATGCGAGTTCGGCTCAGGCGCTGGTTGCGCTCTTTGCTGCCCGGTTTCGCCGCGCTTCCTTGGGGTCAGCGATGAGGGGACGGTAGATTTCCACCCGGTCACCGGAGCGCAGGATCTGATCCAGCTTGCAGGCCTTGCTGAAGATGCCGATGCGGTTCTGGGCCAAGTCGATCTCGGGAAAGCGCTCCAGAATGCCCGACTGGCGGATGGCGCCTTCGGCCGTGGTCGCTTCGGCGACCTCCAGGGCTAGGATGACCTGCACATCGGGGCGCGCGTAGGCGACTTCAACCTTCATCTTCTTCGTGGTGATAGAGGTAGATGGCCTTGGCCCGCTCGCTGAAGGCCGAGACCATGGTGTTGCAGATCTGGTTGAAGATGGCGCCAAAGGCCAGGTTGGCCAGTTTGCCGTTCATCTCGAATTCCAGATCCAGGGCGATCTTGCTGGCGTCGGCGCGCAACTCGGTGAAGGTCCAGACCCCTTCCAGGTGACTAAAGGGACCGTTCAGCAGGCTCAGGCGGATTTCCCGCGGCGCCGTGATGGTGTTGCGGGTGGCGAAGGACTTTTGGAAGCCGGCGCGCGCGATGTCCAGTTCCGCGTCCACCACGTTGCCGGAATGGCGCAGGATGCGGCTTCCGGTGCACCAGGGCAGAAACTTGGGGTAGGACGGAATATCATCCACCAGGTCGAACATGAGGTGCGCGGGAAAACGCACCAGGGCGCTGCGCTGTACCGTGGTCATTCAAAGGACTCCGAGGGCGTCCAGAAAGATGATGACGATGCCGGCCGGCGCCACATACCGCGTCAGCGCATGCCACAGACCGAAGGCCGGGCCGGGCCCCATCTCCAGTTCGGACTCGACAGTCGCCCTTGGCATCACCCAGGCGGCGAACACGGCCACCAGGAGGCCGCCCAGGGGCAGCATCAGGTTGGCGGTGACGAAGTCCACCAATTCGAACAGGGTTTTGTCGAAAAGTTTCACTTCCGACCAGATGTTGAAGGAGAACGCGGTGGCCAGGCCCAGGGCCCAGCAGGCCAGGCCGGCATAGAGGCAGGCGGTCTTGCGGTGCAAGGCGAGGTTTTCGGCGAGGAAGGCCACCGCCGGCTCGATCAGGGCAATCGCCGAGGTGACGGCGGCAAAGAACACCAGGACGAAAAACACCATGCCGAACAGCCAGCCCGCCGGCATCTGGCCGAAAGCGATGGGCAGAGTCTGGAAGATCAGGCCGGGGCCCATGGTGGGTTCCAGACCATTGGCGAACACGATGGGGAAGATGGCAAGGCCCGCCATGAGCGCGACGGCGGTGTCGGCGCTAGCGACAAAGGCGCTGGAGCGGGCGATGGACACGTGGGCCGGCAAATAGGAGCCGTAAACCATGATGGAACCCATCCCCAGCCCCAGGGAGAAGAAGGCCTGGCCCATGGCCGCCAGCACCCCTTCGCCGGTCAGCTTGCTGAAGTCCGGGTTGAACAGGAAGGCAAAGCCCTGACCGAAACCGCCGGAACTCATGCCATAGAAATCCAGCAGCACCAGCATCGCCAACAGGGCCGGCATCATGTAGCGGGTGGCCCGCTCCAGACCGCCGCTGACTCCGCGGCTGACGATGACCATGGTGGCGACCATGAACACGGTGTGCCAGATGAGCTGGAATTCCCAGGAGGATTTGAACTCGTCGAAGAATCGGGTGGCCGCCGCCGCGTGGATATGTTCGAACAGGGCGCTGTTGACCTTGAAGATATAGGCCATGGACCAGCCGGCGATGACGCTGTAATAGGACAGGATCAGAAATCCCGCGGTAACGCCCAGCCAGCCGGCATAATGCCAGTTGGGGCTCGCCTTGGCCTCCTCGGCCAGGGTCAGCATGGTGTTGATGGGGCTTTGCCGGCCGCGCCGGCCCAGCAGGGTTTCCGCGATCATGATGGGCAGGCCGATGGCGACCACACACAGCAGATAGACCAGCACGAAGGCGCCACCGCCGTATTGGCCGGCGAGGTAGGGGAACTTCCAGATGTTGCCCAGGCCGATGGCGGAGCCGCTGGCCGCCAGGATGAACGCCATGCGCGAGGACCATTGCGCATGCAGGAGACGCTGCTCGGTCATTAATTTCCCCGGTGAGTTAAATCGTACCCGCGCAAGCGGTGACGCTGCGCGATGCGGTAAAATAACAAAATTACCCCCTACAGTCAGGCATATTCCTCCTCGCAATGGCAGCCAAGAAGAAAAACCAGAACGGTGATTCCAACATCGCGCAGAATCGCGCCGCCACCCACGATTATTTCATCGAGGAGCGCTTCGAGGCCGGTTTGGTGCTGCAGGGCTGGGAAGTGAAGAGCCTGCGCGATGGTCGGGCGCAGCTCAAGGAAAGCTATGTGGTGCTGAGGAATGGCGAGGCCTACCTGCTGGGCGCACACATTTCGCCGCTGTTATCGGCTTCCACCCATATTCACCCCGATCCGCTGCGCACCCGTAAGCTGCTGCTGCACGCCCGTGAGCTGAGCCGCCTCATCGGACATGTGGAGCGCAAGGGCTATACTTTGATCCCGTTGGCCCTGTACTGGAAAAAAGGCCGCGCTAAGCTGGAAATCGGTCTCGCAAAAGGCAAGAAGCTGCACGATAAGCGCGCCTCGGAAAAGGACAAGGACTGGCAGCGGGAAAAACTGCGCATCATGAAGCAAAGGTAAGCTCGAATTCCCGTTGTCGCTGTTTTCCCGGCCAGATACGGGCCGGGCTCCCGCCGTTCTTGGGGGAAACAGTGGCCACCCCGTACTCAAACTTTGAAATGCTAAGGAAGCAATGTTGTCACATCGCCGTATTCGCCATGGGTTCGCCCTTGCACTCGTCCTGATTGTTTCCGCCTTGCTGGTTGGTAATGCGACGGCGGGACCTTATTCCGCACTGGTGGTAGAAGTGGAATCGGAGCGGGTGCTGTTCTCGCAGAATGCCGAGGAACTGCGCCATCCCGCCTCACTCACCAAGATGATGACGCTGTACCTGACCTTCGAGGCGCTGGCTCGCAAGCAGATATCCCTGGACGACCGCCTCGTGGCCTCGCGCTACGCTGTGTCGAGGCCGCCCTCGCGGATCGGTCTTCGTGCCGGGGAAACCATCGCCGTGGAAGAGGCCATCCTGGCGCTGGTCACCCAATCCGCCAACGACGCAGCCACCGTGCTGGCCGAATCCCTGGGCGGTTCCGAACCGGGCTTCGCCGCCATGATGAACGCCAAGGCGCGCCAGTTGGGCATGAACAACAGCGTGTTCTACAACGCCTCGGGTTTGCCCAATCCGGACCAGGTGACCACGGCCTGGGATATGTTCCGGCTGGGCAAGGCCTTGCTGAAGGATTTCCCGGAATACTATCCCTATTTTTCCACCGACCATTTCAATTTCGGTGGAAGCAGCTTTCACAATCACAACCATCTGCTGAAGAACTATCCGGGCGCCGACGGGATCAAGACCGGGTTCGTCAACGCTTCCGGGTTCAATCTGGTTGCATCCGCCAAGCGCAATGGCAGCCGCCTGATCGGCGTGGTGTTCGGCGGCAGCACCCACTCGCGGCGTGATGCGCACATGCGCGACATCCTCGATGATGGCTTCGACCGTCTGGAAGGTCGCGAGCCGGTCCAGCGCTATGCGCTGATGCAACCTTCGGATGTGCCCACCCTGTTGCGGCGTCCGCCCAACGTGACGGATGAGCAGGATATGCTGCGCTATGCCCGTCGGACACAGGCGCGATCACCGGCGCCCAAGAACAGCCAGGAGGCTAACCAGAGCAAGCAGGCGTCGAGTTCTTGGCATGTACGCGTGGGCCAGTTCAAGAATGAAAAACAGGCGGAGCAGCGGCTGAGTCAGGCCATGAAAGCGGCCCCAACGGCCCTGCGGCATAGCAAGGCGGCCATTTCACGGCATGGCAAGACCAGTTACGTGGCCTACTTCAAGGGGCTGGACCGGAATGACGCGGCCCAGGCGTGCAAGCAACTGGGGCGCAAGCGTATCCAGTGCAGCCTGGCCGTGGCTTCCAACTAGCAGCCGGCCGATTTGCCTGTCAACTCGTGAATAAGGCCCGGGCGTGAGCGATTCCCGCCGCTGGTTCATCCTGACAGGCCTGGGGGCATCCGCCTGGCTGATCTATCTCTTGGCGCCGATCCTCACGCCCTTCGTGGCCGGCGCTTTGCTTGCCTACCTCAACGATCCTCTGGCGGATCGCCTGGAGGCGGCGGGCCTGAAACGGCAGACCGCGGTGATCGTGGTTTTCCTGGTGGTGGCTCTGGCCGCGATTCTGGCCCTGCTATTCCTGTTGCCCCTCCTGGAAGCCCAGGTCGGCCGCCTGCTGGACAACCTGCCCGCCTTCGCCGCCTGGTTCAAGACTTCCGCCTTGCCCTGGCTGCGGAACCGCTTCGGTGTCCAAATCAACCTGGGTGGTGGACTGGATCAGGTGGCCTCTCTGCTGGGCGCTTACTGGCAGGAAGCCGGAGGCGTCGCCACGGCCGTGGCCAAGTCGCTCTCGCATTCGGGGGCGGTACTGCTTTCCTGGATCATGAACCTGCTTCTGATCCCTGTGGTGACCTTCTACCTGCTGCGAGATTGGGATGTGCTGGTGGCGCATATCGCCGAGCTGCTGCCGCGCCCCTGGGCGCCCACGGCAAAGGGTCTGGCCCGCGAGGCGGATGAAGTTCTGAGCGCTTTCCTGCGGGGGCAGTTCTCGGTGATGCTGGCCTTGGGCACGCTATACAGCATCGGATTGTGGCTGGTTGGCCTGGATCTGGCCCTGCTGTTGGGTGTGACCGCAGGGTTGGTGAGTTTCGTACCGTACCTGGGGGCCGCGGTCGGTGTGGTGTCGGCCTCCGTGGCGGCCGTATCGCAGATGGGGGAATTCTGGGCAGTGTTGCCGGTGTTGGGGGTTTTTGCCGTCGGGCACGTGTTGGAAGGGGTCGTGCTCACGCCTTGGCTGGTCGGCGACAAGATCGGCTTGCACCCGGTGGCGGTGATTTTCGCCGTGCTGGCGGGAGGCCAGTTGTTCGGATTCTTGGGTGTTCTGATGGCGCTACCCTTGGCCTCCGTGGTCATGGTGCTGCTGCGCCATGCGCATGGCCTTTACAAGGACAGTGAGCTTTATGGAGATGCCGAGGTTACGGCAGCCGATCAAGACCCGCCGAGGAAACGCTAATCCGGAAACTGAGCGTGCTGCGCTCGGGGAAGGGAAGGGTTGGATTGCCTCCCGCGCCCATGACGGGCCCGGGAGGCAAACGAAGATGCCGGATTATTCCAGCTTGCCGCCGGGAACGGTGCCGTCGGAGCGGGCCTTCAGGTAGGCGTAGAGGTTGTCCATGCCGTCCATGACCATCTTGTTGTCCTTGAATGCGCGCATGGCGCCTTTTCCGTTCGTGACAGTGGCGGCGAACTGTTCCTTGGAGAGGGCCTTCAGTCCGTTGACGAGGTTGGGGAACGCGCCGCCGCCTTCCGCACCCGGCCCGTGGCAGGCTTCGCAGCCACCGCGCTCGTAGACCTTTCTACCCTTCGAGATGGCCTCTTCGACCGCGAAGGCGCTTTGAGCCGCGAACAGCAGGACAGCGCCGGCGCCGACCGCAGTTATGATTTTTTTGCTCATCAGTTTCCTCCTAGCATGGGAAATCAAGTAAATTCCTTCGGAATCGCCACGGCAAGCCATTCGCTTCTCGTGATTCCAGTCAGGGTCCTTTAGTTGTTAATCGCTAACCGGACCGCGCGTAATTCTATAGCCTTGCGGTGAATTTGACCAAGTGGAAAATTCCTCTTGTCCCGGTCACTTGAAGCCGAGTGTCGCCGGCCAGCGTAGCGCCGGATGAAGAAGCGCGCGGGCATAAAACTGCCTTTGCACCGGGGTAGCTTTGGACATCGCGACGCGAGGTCAGTGTGCCTGGCAATCGCTGAATGGGAACTGAACGCGCGAGCCAGTCGGGTGCGTCTACCGATTGGCGCTGTGGCCTGCCTTGGCGCGGGCTTGGACGTTGCTGGGAGTCCGTATTGGAGAGGTGTCAATTGATCGCATATCGAATGCTGGCTCTGGCTTGCTTGCTGTGTGGCGTGCCGCTCGGGGGCCAGGCTCAAACTTATGAAATCAAGGGCGAAGGGGTTCGCTTTCAGCCGGAGATCATCCATGCGCGTATAGGCGACGTCATCGCCTTCCGCAAGATGGTTCCCCATGCCGTCGAGTCCATCGATGCCATGTGGCCGCAAGGCGCCGAAGGTCTGAATTCAAGTCTTGGGGCGGACGTCGATTATGTCATTGCCACGGAAGGCGTCTATGTATTCCGGTGCCCGCAGCACTGGCGGGCACGCATGGTGGGCGCCATCGTCGTGGACGGCACGGAGGATGTGCCCGGCATCGTGGCGGGAATGCTGGAAAATGCCGACAGCGAGATGCTCAAACCCGCCAAACGCTTGCTCAAACGCCTCGCCGTTCTGTATCCACGACCGGTGGAAACCCCATGAAATTGGGAAGGTCAGAGTTGTAATCCATAAGTTTTAACTGATGATAACTATAAAAATAAGCCTATTCAAGGACTTAAGAAATTTCGACAAAAACAATGTAAAAAAAGTCAACAAGATCGCTTGAATATGACTGTTTTCATTTTTAGAATGCTTGCGCGGATGGGGGATGTCCTCACCGGCATCACTCCTCACGAGGTTGCAGGGCATAAGCCTTGCGAAGTAAAGGCGACGGTCTTTCCCGACGTCGATGTTTCAATGACTAGATCTTATGAGGGTACAAAAAATGGAAAACAACGAGAAAGATAACTTCTGGCTCTACATTGGAGGCATCATCGTAATCGCGGTCGGTCTGGTGTTCATGCTGAAGGGCCGTGAGATGGAGAGTGTTCCCTACGACGCCTATTCTCAGACCAAGGCCGAAGTAGAAAAGCAGATCTCCAAAGCAAAATAAGAAAATGTCGTTCCGTACGTGAAAGCGTGCAAGGGAACGATAAAAGCACCAGAGGAAAAAGAATAAGAAATCAGGAGGAGAGACTGTCAATTGGGCTTTGCTGTGTGGGAATGCTGCTGGCGTTCAGAAAATTAGAACAAACGACGTCGGTACCCACCCAGCAAAGTCGATTTACTTGGGAATGGATTTATCACCTCGGGTTTTCCCGCCCCACCTACCTATAGCGCATCGGGTTCCGCCCAGTCTTGGGCGACCCTTTCAGAGCCCTCACACCAGTAGCTTGAGTCCAGGAGGCAATGCCTCCCCGAAGGCGCGTTTCGAGTCGGCCTGGTCCAGATGCACATAGTGCTTCACCATCGCTACCCAGGTTTCGGGGGCCTTGGCCGCCTGTAGCGTGGCTACTACCTGGGCGCGCAGTTCCGCACTCACATCACGTTCCCGGTCTTCGCACAGCCGTGCCATGAGCGTCGCGGCAAAGCCCGCCAGGGGTTGCTTCTTCCAGTCCAGTTTCAGCAACTCGCCTAACCAGGCCTCCGCCGCGTCGACCGGCACCACTTCGTGGGAACTGCCATGGAAAGGAATTCTGGAGCCAATTCTGCCCAGGGCCCACCAGATTTCGGCGGGCGCGTCACCGCCCTTCTGCAATCGCTCCAGCAGCCAGCCGCCCAACTCCACCTTGGTGACTGGGGACAGGCGTTCCAGCGTCGCGGCAAGGCGGAGCATGTCCTCGAAGGCGCGCTTGCGCGCCAAAGTGGCCAGATTGCCGCGCTTGATGGCGCGAGGGTCGATGAAGTCGGACAGGTCCTGGAAGATCCGAGTTTGCTCGGTCGAGCCGAGACCGCCGCAAACTCTGCGCCACAGCGTCCACCACTCCGCCCAATTCTGCGCTTCGTTCACATGCTGGATACCGGATTCATAGATCGGCCAGAGACGTTCGACTCGCCAGTCATCCAGAGCCACCCCAAAGCCCGGCCGTAGACAGTAGCCGGTAAGGCTCAGCCACAATCTTTCGTGTTCGGCGGTACGGCGCCGGTGCGGCATCCCGTCAAGCAACGGTGCGGACAGTTCGCGCAACAGCTTGGTGTCCCATTCATCGCGTTTGCCCAGGCGCTTTTCCAGTTCGCCGCGTAGACCGCGAACGGCTTTGGGGTCAGCCTCCTTGGCTTTCTTGCCGAAGACTTTCTGGATAAGCGCGACCGCTTCGTTCAGGCGTGGATGCGTCTGGTCGTCGGGGTCGTCGGCTCCACGGCTTTCGTCCTGGCCTCGCAACTGGAATTCCACGTCCCAGCGGCGCTCCGGGTCATCCTCGGCGATACACTGAAGCGACAGGGTGCCGATTTCGCTCAGGGTGGCGGACAAACGAACCCTTACGTTCCCTGGCTGCGCGCCTTCGTTTTCGCGGAAGGCTACGGCCAGGGGAGGCAAGTGGACAAAGTCGGGATCGTCCAAGGCCACCATTTCGCCGGGCTGGCAATTCACCTCACCGGCGCTTGAAACGAGGTGGAAACGCACCGGCTGTCCCAGGCGCAACGCGAAACTGCGCCCTTCGAGGACGATTTCCCGGCCTTCCTCGCATCCCTTGGGTAATAGGCACACGCCTTCACGCCCTTCGCCGTCCGTGTCCACCAAAAGGAAAAAACTGCGCGGGGATCCGCCGCCGATGCGGCCGACGCCCAGGCCATGCCGCGCCATCGCATAGGCCACCGCGCCGTAGGCGACCGCCAGATCCGGACGGTCATTCTTGAGCTGCTTGGGTCGGCGACCGATCCAGGATTCCAGCAAGTCCAGAACCCGTGACTCGATGAGGGGACTACGGAAGGCCCCGCCGTTGAGCAGAATGGCATCAGGCGCATGGACGCCGTCTTCGCTGTCCTCGGGCGCGGCAGCGTGCGCGCTGAGGAAGGCAGCCAAGTGCCGGCTGACGGCCGGATCTGCCACATAGGGCAGCCCGAACTCGACCACCGCACTGCGGCGACGCTCCGGTCGCTGGTCCAGGGGGACGAGAGGAAAGAAGCCATCCAGGACTACCTGGCTTACCTCGCTTGCGCTGAGCGCCGTGCTGCGTGCCCCGCCGACGAGACGGGAGCCCCCGCCCAGCAGAGTGACGCTGGCCGATTCCGTACCATCGCCGGCGAGCAGGCGCTCCTTGGCTGAACGGCACTGCTCCACCAACTGCGCCAATTGCGCGGCGGTGAGCTTCTGTCCTTCGGGCACGAGCCGCTGTTCGAGCCGGTGCGCCAGGGTCAGGTCGATATTGTCCCCGCCGAGCATGAGGTGGTTGCCGACGCCGATTCGGGTCAGTTCCGGGCGCGCGTCTTCTCCATGCTCCACCCGGATCAGGGTCAGGTCGGTGGTGCCGCCGCCGACGTCGACAATCAGCAGCAGATTGACTCCGGAGAGGCTGCGCCGCAGGCTCTTTCGGTGCCGCCATAGCCAGTCATAGCAGGCGGCTTGCGGTTCCTCGAGCAACTGCACATCCCTTAGTCCGGCCAGGCGGGCCGCTTCCAGGGTCAGGGCGCGTGCGGATTCGTCGAAGGACGCGGGCAGGGTCAGAATGACCTCCTGGGCCTCCAGCGGATGTTGCGGCTGCTGGTGATTCCAGGCTGCCCGCACATAGGAAAGATAACTGGCGCTGGCTTCCAGCGGGGATACTCGGGCCGCGTCCGCCGGGGCGCCCCAGGGCAGGATGGCGGCGGTGCGATCCACGGCCGCGTGGCAGAGCCAGCTCTTGGCGCTGGTGACCAGGCGTCCGTGGGACTTGGCGCCCAGTTCACGCGCCCAGGTTCCGAAAATGGCGTCTTGGCAGAGTTCGCCTGCGGTCCAGGGCAAACGCATGTCCGTCTCGCTTAGTTCCCCCTGGGCGGGGTGATAGCGCGTCGATGGGAGCAGGGGGCGTCGGTCCACCTGGCCCGGGGCGATCAGTTGTTCGAGTTGGAACAGTTCGATCTTGGCGTTTCCCCGTTTTACCGTGTCGGCATAGGCCACGACGGTGTGGGTGGTCCCAAGGTCGATGCCGACCATGTATCGGGGCATGGCAAGCCCCGCTGTGTTGCTGGCGTTCATCATCGAGTGCTATTTGGACGGCAGGTGTTGCGGTTTGGCCAGGTAAAGCCTGCTATTGTCCGAAAAAGCAGGTGGGTATGGGAACTCCTGGTGGGAATTATGTCCCGCAGAGAACCGAGACGTGCACGCCGGCTAGCTTTAAGTGCTCGGGCGCGTCGGGCGGGAAGGATCGCTAGGCTGAGAGTGTGACACGAATGGTGGGAAAGAGAGTCGCGCCGGTCGGACCTGCTCGTGGCAGATCTCTGGGAGTCCGCCGGCGCCAAATAATCGTTTTATTGCCACTCAGCACAGCATGCGTTCATTCCCTCTGAAGGGAAGCGCATGCAAGCGCGAGCCTCAGGGCTTTGGCGATCTGTACTGAAACGCTAGTGAGCTCAAAACTTGGGATATGAGCTCGGGCACCGTGTGAACTTGTTGGATGCCTTGTTGGGGCCGCCGCGGCTGCCAAGACCGGTCGCAAGAAATGTCTCCACGGACCGGGTGGTTCCTCCCGCCTGCGGTCCGCTCGACAGCCCCCCGCCGGTGGAGGCTTTGACCTTGAACACGTTCTGACTGCGACCGTACATTTCGTTTTGAGACATAGTGCACCCTCCAAAAAAGATTAACGCTCGATGACTATTGACCTCCATCCATGAACGGGGCCGATCTGCCGTCCTGCTCACTTCGCGACGGCACGCCAGACGGATTCACTCACACATCAGGCTCTGGGCGTAATCGGCAATTTATTATTTCCAAAAAACGTCCTTGTAGCAATAGGTATTTATATGCTAACTGCGCGCCGCGGTGCGGACCTATGGAAAGCGTGGTGGGCTTAGGCTATCCTCTCTCGCCGGCAACGGCGGTCTAAGCCCGAACGGGTTGGTTCGAGTGCGTGCAATTTTGCAAGAGGTTGGTCAATGTTTTGTCGTTACTGCGGTAAGGAGTTGAAAGATACTGCGACGGTTTGTACGGCCTGTGGCAAGCCGGTTGATGCGCTGTCGTCCGGCGCTGCGCCGAAAGGAAGCCGCTGGAGTTTTTCCGAGATGGTGGGCCTGATCGGCGCGACCCTGTTCATCCCTCCGGTGGGTATCGTTATGGGATTGCTGGGGCTGCGTAATGAAGCCAAGAAAGTGCAGGCGGCGATCCTCCTCACCATATCCGTGTTCATGTCCCTGGTGATGCTGGCGGTGGTGCTGGGCCTTTAGCGTTCTTGCCGCTTCGGATTCGGGCGCCAGGCCCTTCTCATTACAGAATGCGGGCTGCGAAAGGCGCAGAAGTCGGCCTTAACGGCCGCCCTTAAGACAAGCCAGGGTCTTCTCGTCGATCACCTTGCCTTTTCCCATACAGTCGTTCAACGACCGCTGAAAGCGGGGGTCCGATGCGGCCGGCGGGGGAGTCGCGCTGGGCCCTGCATCGTAACTCAGGACCAGATTGTCGCCTTCCTGGCTGAACTGCAGCAGGCTGAGCGCGCTCATGCCCAGAAGCACGAATTCTTCCTTCATTTCAGGATTGATCGCCGCCGGCGTGTCGCTGATCTGGATACGGCCAATGCGCAGCGTGTCCAGTTCTGTTGCGTAGTGCGTGACAAGACCGCCACCGGTCCTGAAGTTCATAGCCTTGCCTTTTCTCAGGCCGATGCGCCTGGCAATGCCCTCGGGCACGACCACCATGCTGGCCCCGGTGTCCACCAAAAATCGCACATCGGTCCCGTTGATTTCCCCATCGCCCATGTAGTTGCCGGCGAGGTCTCGGGGTAGCACCACCTTGACCCGAGTGTCCCGGAGCGCTGGTGATTCCTCTGTAAGCCCAGATGCTTCCATCTCCGCGTGCGACGCGCCGATGCTCGTGCAGAGCAAAAGGACAGCACGGGCCAACTGCGCCTTTAGGCTGATGCTTTGGGTGTGTGCCATGCGTTGACTCGGATGGTGGTTGTCTGGCCGAGAGTATAGCGCCCGTGGTGCGTGGGAGTGCCTCGAGACGCCAGGAAGTACTCTTGGAAAACCTGGGGGGCAGGATTATGCTGCAACCACCGCCGGACTCGGACCGGCGCAAAGAAGAGGAGATGGTTATGCATCCCACAGCGAGATCGATATCCACCCCACTGGCATGCCTGGGCGTGTGCCTTTTGGCGGGAAGCAATGCGGCCCTGGCGAGCGGTGACTGCTGGCTGGACATCTATGACAAAACCAATTTCGAGGGGGCGCACGTGCGCATCGACGGGCCGGCGGAACTGCTGAGTCTGGGCAAACTGGCCGGCGAAGACTGGAGCAACCGCATCGACAGCCTGAAGGTCGGACCCAAGGCCCAGGTGATTGCCTACCGGCTGGAGCATTTCCAGGAGGCGCCATCCGAACAACCCTATCACGGCGACGCTATTCGAAATTGGGGTGGCGATCCGAAAGGCTACTCCGATCAGGATATAAGCTTCGCGCCGGGCCAGATGGAGCACCACCTGGGCGAACTCAACTATCACCAGAACATTAATTCACTTAAAATCAAGTGCCTGCCCTAAATCCCTGGGCTGGTTCGACCGACCGCCGCAGGCCCCTGCGGCGGTATTGACGCTACACACAACAATAGGGAGGTCCATATGTCAGAGTTTCTTTTCAAGACCGGCGAAGCCACCGTACTGGCGGCTGAAGGCCAGTACACCGACGCGATGCCCGAAGTGCTGATCGGGCACGTCAACGGTCCTGTCGGTCAGGCGTTCGCCAATATGATGGGGCAGACCGCCGGGCATACCCGGATGTTCGCCATCCGCGCCTGCAACCAGATGGTGCGGCCGGCGACCATGATGGTCCCCAAGGTCACCATCAAGAGCAGCGCCTACATCAACCTGTTTGGTGGCGTGGTGCAGTCGGCGACGGCCGATGCGGTGCTGGATTGTGTGATCGAGGGCATCATTCCGCGGGATCAGGCCAACCACTTATGCATCATCTCCCTGATCTGGCTGGACCCTGAATGCGTGAAAGATCCCAATCTGGACGAAAAGGACCTGTACCGCACCAATTATGAGGCCACCAAACTGGCTATCCAACGCGCCATGCGCGATCAGCCGAGCCTGGAAGAACTGATCGCCAACCGCCACAGCATCAAGCATGACATGTTCGATCCGGATGCCTGACGAACTCTCCCGCCTCGCGATTAGGCGCAGGGCGATTGGCGTACTTCTCATGCTCAGCCTGGCGGGTTGTGGCACGCCGACCAAGTCCCAGCCTTCGGGCCGGGACTATCTGAGCGACGCGGGCCAATGCAGTCGCGCCAGCCAGGCGGTGAGCACTGTTCGCGTCCGAACGGGTACGGCGCGCATGGACCTGCCTGTGGAACTCGGGATGGACCCGTCGAAATACCGCCAGTGTATGGAAGCCCGGGGCTGGGCTCCGCCGAGCCCTGAGCAGGATCCCTATTTCCAGGTGGCGCTGCGCTGCCGCAGGGCAGCTACTCAGACCATGCAGGTCGCGGATTCACAGGCGCGTCTGGATAGCCGTTTCGATGAGGCGGCTTACAGTGAGTGCATGAAACGCGGCGGTGTCCTAGGCGAGGTGATCGTGCATCCCCTGCAGCCAAAGTAGTCCTGGCCAGCAATCATGCGCAGGTTTTGACGATTTCCTTGACCAGTGCCGGTCCGCGGTAGATGAAACCGGTGTAGATCTGCACCAGGCTGGCCCCGGCCTGGAGCTTCGCTTGCGCGTCAGCCGCGCTGAAGATGCCGCCGCAGGCGATGATGGGCAAAGCCCCGGCCAGATTTGCGGAGAGCCTTGCCACGACCTGGGTCGATTTCTCCAACAGCGGTCTTCCGCTCAGGCCCCCGGCTTCCCCGGCCAGGGGCGAGCCTTCGACCCCGGCCCGGGACAGGGTGGTATTGGTGGCGATGACGGCATCCATACCGTGCGCCACCATCAGTTCGGCGAGGCGGGCGATCTCGTCCGCTTCTAGGTCCGGGGCGATCTTCACGGCAATGGGTACACGGCGCCCCTGTGCCTGGGCGAGGGCTTCCCGTTCCTCCTGGAGTCCCGCCAGCAGAAGGCGGAAATGTTCACCGCTCTGCAGGTTGCGCAGACCCGGCGTGTTGGGCGATGAAATATTGACCGTCACGTAATCGGCGTGGGCGTAGACCTTGCGCAGCCCGGCGCGGTAATCGTCCAAGGCGTTTTCGACCGGTGTCGTCAAATTCTTGCCGATGTTGATGCCGAGTATCCCCTGGTAACGCCGCCGCCGCAGGCGCTCAATGAGCGCATCCACGCCTTGGTTGTTGAAGCCCATGCGGTTGATGAGCGCGTCCTGCTCCACCAGGCGGAACAGGCGTGGCTTGGGGTTGCCGGGCTGCGGCCTGGGCGTCACGGTACCCACTTCGATGAAGCCGAAGCCGATGGCGGCGAGCCCCTCCAGGCAAATACCGTCCTTGTCCATGCCGGCCGCCAACCCCACCGGATTGGGGAAGTCCAGGCCCATGACGGTGACCGGTTTGGCGGCAAGGCGCTGGCGCAAGGGATTCAGCGGGCCCAAACGGGCCATTTGCTCCATAGAGACAAGACCGATGGTGTGGGCGGTCTCGGGGTCCAGGCGAAACAGCAGCGTACGCAGGGTTTCGTAGAGCATGGCTCGGCCTCGTCAGGCAGTTGCGGTGGATGCGTGCAGCATGGCGCGGATGTATTGCAGCGCGTTGACATCGATCTCCGCCACGCGCCGCGCACCATGACACAGGGCTCCGCGGAAGCCCAGGTAATCAGGCGCCAGTTCGCGCAGGGGAACGATGTCCCTGGCGCGCAGCGAGCCCGCGAGCCCGCAGAGCAGCCCGTGCGCCTGCGCCTGGTTTACGAACGCGCGCAAGAATTCAGCGTCGCGCACTTCGGTGAGGGAGCCGCGGTCCTTATCCATGGTGTCCAGCATGGCGCCGGCAAACCCCGCTTTAGCCAGGCGCGGCAGCCAGTCCAACTCCGCGGGTTGGTCGGCGAACAGCACGGCTACCAGGGAAACCCCGGCGGCGGCCATGGATCGGAGGATTTCCAGCGTGCCATCCCAATCGCCTTCGGGAAAAAAGCCGATCTTGACGTAATCGACGCCGGTTGCGGCCATCTCCTGCACGGCTGCGAACACCGTAGACGGGCACATGGGCAAATCACCCACGGTGGCGCTGATGGGCCTTTGGCCGCGCAGCTCGGTGACGATGAGTCGCACCTCGCTGACCGGCAGGGCGCCCAGCGCGCCGAAGCGCGGGGCCTTCAGGTCAATGATATCGGCCCCGGCCGCTGCCGCCAGACGGGCCTCCGCCAGGTTGGCTACGCTGGCCAGCATGCCGGTCATGGGATTTCGGTCTCCTGGACTTGTCCTTGCCGGAAGGCGTCGAATTTTTCCATCAGCCAGGACCAGGCCTCGTTCTCGCGCTCCCCGGCGGTCTTCTCCAGTCCGATGCGCAAATAGGCCAGTTCGGCCGCGATTTTTTCCCAAGGCAGCATACCCACACGGCTGGCCAGGATCGCCGCCTCCAGCACCGCAAACTGGGCGCGGTTGAAGCCGCGAAAGGGCGCATGGTTGGCTTCATGCACTACGCGGCAGTGCAGCTTGGGGCGCAGTTCATGCTCTTCCATGCTCACCAGTTCCAGTTCGGCATGGCTGAGGGCGCAGGCAAGGCGCCAGCCCGGCACGCGCTCCGTAGCCGTTACCGGCCAATCACGGCGGCCTGTCAGGCAGCCGGCAAACAGGCGGACATCGTCGGTGTGGTTCATGACGGCGTGCCCCGTGGCGAGAATATTGTCCAGGGTCCTGGAGGGCCGGTAGGGCATGATGAGCATCTCGCCGTTCACCGCGTGCACACCCATGGGCGCGAGATAGGCTGTGCCGTCGGGCGACAGGCTGGTGATGATGGTTTCCAGGATCATGGTTCGTCCTTGTGCTTTTTCAGGGTAGTGCCGGCGGCTTTGTAGACGTGCGGGTCGACCGCGCTCTCCTGCGTCTCCACCGCGCAGCCCCAGTCCAGGGCTTCATCCTGGGTGTAGCGCTTGCCCAATTGCCAGGCGATCTGCGCCCGGCCCAGTTCGACGCCCAGATAGAAGGCGTGGCCACCATCGTGCTCGACGCCCAGATGGGGAAACAGGTCGAAGGGGTCGGTAGCGGTATGGAAGCCGTCGCGGTTGAAAATGTGCATGCCCTCCGGGCTGGTTTGGATACGGAAGCTGGGGTCCTTGATTTGGGCCCAGAGCTCTTCCAGTTCGGCCCTCGAATAGGGAAAGGGCGCGCGCCCGTGCAGGGCCATCAGGCCGTCGTCGATATGCTTGGGCAAGGTGTTCAACTCTCGCGCGGCGAACAGGATGCGCCGGGCCAGATCGGCCTCGCGCACCGCGCGGCGCGCGTGCTTGCTGACCTGGGTGGTGAGAATCGCGCCCACGTTCAGTTCCGAGCAGATGCCGAGCAGCATGGCGTTGATGCCGATGGTGTCCGCATGCGTCAGTTCGGTCAGGTTGCCCACCCCCATCATGATTGCGGCATCGGGGTGGCGGCGCCGGGTCTCGTGGTAGCGTACCAGGGAGTCGCTGAAGCCGAAATGTATGGGGTCGAGGATGGGGTCGAGCAGAAAATCGCGGTTTCTGGCGAGCATGGCGGCCACGGCGCGGTCCAGGCTGTCGAGGTCGCCGTGCCGGGCGGGAATCAGCACCGGGGTGGCGGCGACCTCGTCGGCTATCCACAGGCTGTCCTCGTGCAGGCTCAGCAGGTAATCGGCACCGGCGCGTCCGCCGCGCAACAGGTCGTCGTTCTCCAGGGAGTCGACGCTGACTTTGAAGCCTTCCACGCGCAGGGCGGCGATGGCGGTTTCCATGTGATCGAAAGGCGTCGCCGGCAGACAGCCCAAGTCGATGACATCCGCTCCGTCGCGCCGGTAATCGCGGGCCTGGCGCAGGATCGCATCGACGGGCAGGCGCGGCGCATCGGTGATCTCGGCGAATATCAGCAGATCGTAGCGGTCCAGCGAGGGCTTCCGGGCCTTCTTGCCGAAGAATTCGGGCAGGTCCCGCAGTTCCTCCGGTCCACGTTCGAAGGGCAGGCCCATCGCCGCGGAGAGTTGGTCCAGATCGCCCCGGCAACGGCCGGGGACCAGCACGCGGTCGGCACCGTAAGTGTCTTTCAGACGCCTTCGAATCATGTCCGCGGTCATCAGGGCCGCCACGCTGACGCCCAGCTGATGCACCGTGTACTGGAACTCCGGCTCCATGTCCGCAAGCACCTGGCGCAACTGCTTTTCAGCCAGCTTGCCGGTAAGAAAGAGGATATGCTCCGCCATGTCGAATCCCTGCGGTCAGGCGCGGAGAGGGACCGGCGCGCAAGCCGACACGCCCCGGATCTCGCGGATTCCGTGCGGCGGTCTGGCGTGCGGTCGAGGGCGGTGTCGGGGACCGGGCATGGGTCGGGATTATATCAGAGCCAGGTTGCACAAAGGGCTTGAAGTGGGGCTCGGCTCTCCACTAGATTAGCGCGTGTGGAATCATGGAATCGCAAGGGAGAGTTATGAAATCATTGCCTTACCCAATGCTTCAAACCGGTCTGCTGGTCTTGATCCTGTTTGTGGCGCAGGCGGTCGGCGCTGCAACCGTGCAGGCGGTTGGGGCGAATTTCGCGCTATCCGCGGGGACCAGTCTGGATAGCGCACCCGCGGTTGCCGTCAACCCGGAAGCGGGTACTTTCCTGGTGGCATGGAGCCGTTCCGATTCGGCATCCGTGGTCATTGGCGGGGAAACCGTCACACGCAACGTGACAACGGTGGCCGCACGCCTGGTCGCCTCGGACGGGTCCTTCCTGACGGATACGATCACCGTGACGCCGGCCTTCGACGCGGACACCATCCTCGGCGGAAGCACGCCTTCAGTCGCCTATAACACGGCGGACAATGAGTTCCTGGTGGTTTACGAGCGGAGCGAAAACCAGAGTCAGGACCCGGGGATCTTCGCTCAACGCATCGGTGCAGGGGGTGTGCCGCGCGGAACCGAGATCGCCTTGATCCGGGCCAATAGCCAGACCGCGCCCGTGGTGAGCTACGACGCTAACTCCAACCGCTATTTTGTGGTCTGGAACGGCGCCGGCAATGTGAACACATTCGGGCTCCTTTTGACCAATGCGGGAGTGGCGCTGGGCACGGTCACCCAGATGGGCCCCATCGGGCAGGTGACGCGCAGTCCCGCACTTGCTTTCAATGGCGACGCGGGACGTTACCTGCTCGCCTTGGAGACGAGCCTGGCCAGCGCGTCCGATATCATTTCGCGCCTGTTGGATTCCAATGGCCTGCAGGTCAGTGATACGGTTTCCGTTTCCGCGGCGGCTGGCGCCCAGACCCTTCCACAGGTGCTGCCGGTCGGAGGCCAGTTCCTGGTGGCCTGGAACGATGGGGGCACCCGCTTGAAGGCGCAACTGGTGAACGGCGACGGCAGTTTGGCCGGTGGCAACCGTGCCCTGCGCAATAATGCGGCGTCTCCCGTGATCGCCTATTCGAACGCGCGCAAGCGCTATCTCGCGGCCTGGATCGAGGCCGGGGCAGCCAATGCGAACAAGGGCCATCTGATGGGCCAGTTCTTGCCGGCCAGTCTGAGCGGCGGCAGCGCCGTGTTCAAGGTATCCGAGACGGCCACGGTCAGCGGCCGGGCGGCGGTGGCGGTTTACCAGCGCGATAACCTGGGGCTGGTGGTGTGGTCGCGGCGCATCAGCGATACCGTTTCCACCATCTGGGGTCAATTCGTCGACTTTTCCACCCAATTCGCCACGCTCTCCCTGAATGTGAAGGCCACACCGAAAACGGTGAGCGCCGGGGCGGAGTTGACCTATGTCATGACGGTTCAGAACAAGGGCGGGAGTGCTGCCAAGGGCGTCTCGCTCGCCGACGCCCTGCCCGAGGGCGCGACCCTGGTGTCCGCAACGCCCAGCACGGGTAGCTGCGCACCGGTGGATGCGGTGGTGAACTGCGATCTGGGAACGCTGGCGGGTGGTTCCAGTGCTACGGTGGAGCTGGTCGTGGTTCCGTCGAGGCTCGGGACGAGCAAGAACCAGGCTCAGCTCGACTGGAGCAACAACCCCGGCAGCTCGCTGCAAGTCAACACCAAGGTGAAGATCACATACCCCGGAACCCTGACCCTGGTCGCACCCGATGGCGGCGAGACCTTGCCGGCCGGGTCACTGTATCAGGTGTCATGGGATCTGCAAGGCGGGATCCCCGGCGATGTGGTGAGCTACCGCCTGGATTATTCGCTGAATGGCGGCACGAGCTGGAAGAAAATCGCCACGGGTCTTTCGGAGACCACCTACCCCTGGAGTGTTCCGGCAGTGACCGGCAACCAGAGCAAATCCCTGCTGCGTGTTACCGGATTCAATCAGGACGGTCTGGAGATAGGCAGCGTGCGCTCGGCCAAGGCTTTCACCATCCAGGTCATCAGCATGAAGACGCCGGTGGGCGGCGAAGTGGTCAATTCAGGCCACGTTCTGAACATCATCTGGGAGACCTTCGCTACCAAGGGGGCGGTGCGCAAAGTGGAACTGGCTTACAGCCTCAACGGCGGCAAGGCCTGGAAGAAGCTGGCGAAGCTTCAGGGTAATCCCGGCAGCTACGCCTGGACCGTGCCAGCTTTGACCAAGACCTACGGGAAAAGCAAGGTGCGCGTGCTGCTCAAGGGAGCTTCCGGGAAGGTGCTCGGCAGTGTCGTGAGCCCGAATTTCACCCTGTTGCCCTAGGCGTATTGGCGACTTATTTGGCGATCAGGGTCAGTTCGCTGTTTTCGTCGTCCAGAGAGAACCGGTAGCGGTTGAGAAAGCTCATGCCCAGCAGCATGGCGCCGTTGAGTCGCTGGTCGGGGAAGAAGCTGACGTCGACATTCTCGGCCACCACCTGGCCGACCTGGACGGAGGGCAGGGTGCCGATGCGGATGTTCACCGTATCGCTGGCGGTTTGGCTAACGGCGGGCCGCAGGCTGGCCGGGTCGAAGCCCAGGGTTTCGATCATGGATTCCGGCAGCACCAGGGTGGTGGCTCCGGTGTCCACCAGCAGCGTGACTTCCGCCGCCTGGCCGGAGGGGCCGGTAACCCTGGCCTGCACCTGATGGTGGCTGCCATAGCGGGTCGTGGCCACTACCGGACTGAAGCGGGGCTTTGCGCTGGGGTCCTTGAGGCTGGTGATGGAAACCCGTTCAATGCGTCCGCCGGTACCTTGGATGAGCACGTAGTTGTAATTGGACAGCAGATCCTGCACCTGCTCCCGTAGGTCGCCCTCGACCGGCCGGCCCGGTTCCCGGTTCAGCCGATCGAGGCCTTCCAGCCGAAACTGGTGGGTTTGCGCCAGGTTCTGCAACTGCCGCGAGAGGGATTCCGCCCAACAGTTCGAACTCACCGCCAAGGCAAGGCAGAACAGCGCCGGGGCCCGTCTGAACATGGACTTGGGCGCGCTCATTGAGCGCAGACCGAATAGATGACGTAGGCGCTCAGGGTCACGCCCATCATCAGCAGGCACAGGTTGAGAAGCAAGGGCAGGTAAGGGGAGTAGCGCTCCGGTATTTCCGGCGGCGCCAGCGTTTTCAGCACCTGACGGTACTGCCGCGATGACAGCAGGAGAAAGGCGCAGCCCAGCAGGATGAAGCTCAACCCGATCCAGGCGGACGCATTGTGGTCATCGACGATGGCCCTTCCCGGCACCATGAACTTCAGGAACAGGCCAAAGCGCTCCAGTACGAAGCCAAAGCCCATGAGGGTCAGGCTGGTACGGCTCCAGGCCAGCAGGGTGCGTTCCGCTGCGAACAGAACGCGGGGATCGTTGAGTTCAGACATTGTGAAGTCATCATAACGCCGCTTTGGCGGGTGGCGATAGGGTAGGTTTGGTCAGGGTGGCGCCTCGGGGAACCGTGCCGGGATGTCGAGTGTTGGAAGTCAAACGCGAGCGTATCGTGGTGGAAGGCAGGGTGCAGGGCGTGTTCTTTCGCGCCGCCACGCAGGATCAGGCACGCGCCTTGGGGTTGGTGGGCTGGGTGCGGAATCTGTCCGACGGCCGGGTTGAAATCCTGGCTCAGGGCGAGGCCCGCGCCGTCGACAGGCTGCGGAGCTGGTGCGCCCATGGGCCGGCCCGGGCCCGGGTGGACAGCCTGGAGTCGTTCGAAGAACCCGCGCGTGATGAGTTCGGAGATTTCGAAGTGCGCCGGGATGCCTGACGGCCCGGCCGGCGCGCGACTATGTGCTCTCGTTGCCGCACAAGGCCTCGACGGCCTCATCGAGTTCGGTAAGGGCGTCCTCGATTTCCACAAGTCGCTCTTCCGCCTTGTCCGGCTCCATGCCCAGGCGGTTCAAGAGATGCGAGTTGGTGGGTGAACAATTGCGGGCGTCCCCGATGCCGATCTTGCCGAGTAGGCGGTCAGTCAGACAGGTAAGCCAGACCATTTCCTGGTGCTCGCCGCGATAATAGGGATTGTGGTGATGCAGGGTGACCGTCTGGATCAGCTCCGGCATGCGCCAGCTGGCCATCAGCCAGGCGCCAATCTGTCCATGATCCACGTCCAGCAGATAGCGCTCCAGGGCAATCAACCGGGCATCCGGATTGGCGCTGATGCTGCAGCGCAGATAATCGAACTCCGCACGGAACAAATGGGCCAGCAGCAGGTGGCCGATGTTGTGCAGCAGATAGACGAGGTGCAGCGCGCTCGCATCCGGACGCGCCTCCAGCGAGCTAAGGTACAGTAATTTCTGCATCAGGGCGGACCCGGCCAGGGTCTGTCGCCAGAAAAATCGTTTACCCAAAGGGCCTTCCACCGGCACCTGGAAGGGACGGATTGCGCTCAGTGCCAGGGCCAGGTTGAAAACCTGTTCGTAACCCAAGGCCAGGGTGATGGCGTCCTTCACCGAAAGAATGCGGCTCTGGAAGCCGTAACGCGCGGAATTGGACCAGCGGATCACCTGTCCCGCGAGGCTCGGGTCCAGTTCGACGATCTGGGCAAGCTTGCGTGCGTCGGCCTTAGGGTCGCTCTTGAGAGCGAGCACGCGCTGGGCCATTTCCGGCAGCGGCGGCAGTTGCTGGGCTCCCTGAATGCGCTCGCGCATATCGTGCGGCGCATTGAAATCCTCCGGGTGTTTTCCCGTTACATCCAGCGCCCACAGGGCGTCGATCAGGCCAAGTTTGCCGGTGTCAATGCTCATGCGCGTCATTCAGGTGATAACGTTTGAGCTTGCGGTAAAAGGTGCGCTCGCTGACGTTCATTTCCTCGGCGGCCAGCTTCCGGTTGCCGTGGTGGCGCCGCAGCAGCTCCTTCAGGTAGGACATCTCCAGTTCGTCCAGAGGGTTGGGCGACGCAGCCGGTCTGCCCTCCCGTGGCGCCGTGGCGGCATGGGCGCCGCCCCTGGTGCCAAGCACCACATGCTCCGCTTCGATGCGGCCGAAGGGAGCCAGGGCCGCCGCCAACTGCAAGGCATTGCGCAATTCCCGGATATTGCCGGGAAAGGCGTGCTGCTGCAGCCTTTCTGCGGCGGCGAGAGATAAGCTCAGTTGACGCCCTACGGAGGCGCCGATTTGAGCGAGCAAGTGCCGGGCTATGACAGGAATGTCGCCGCCGCGCTCCCGTAGCGCCGGTACTGCGACGGGCAAGACGGCGAGCCGGTAGTAGAGGTCGGCGCGGAAAGTCCCCGCTTGTACCATCGCGGCGAGATCACGGTGGCTGGCGCTGATCACGCGCACGTCGGCCTTGCGCGTCTCGGTGCCGCCGACGCGGCGGAAGGATCCCGATTCCAGCGCGCGCAGCAGCTTGGGCTGTTGTGTCAGCGGAAGTTCGCCGATCTCATCCAGGAACAGGGTGCCCTGGTGAGCCAGTTCGAACAGGCCAGGCTTGGAACCTGCCGACCCGGTAAAGGCGCCTCTTTCGTGGCCGAATAGTTCGCTCTCGAAAAGCGCCTCGCCCAGCACCGTGCAATCCACCACCACCAGTTGGCCGCTCGCCCGAGTTGAGTGGGCATGTATGAATTGCGCGGCCAGTTCCTTGCCCGTGCCTGTTTCGCCTTCCAGCAGTACCGGGGCAAGGCTGCCCGCCGCCAATGTGAGCCGTTCCAGCAGTTGCCGAAAGCGTGGGCATTCGCCCGCCATGGCAGACTGGCCCAAGGCGCCGCTGAAGCCCACGGGCAGGATGGATTCACCGAGAAAGAGATGACTGCCGCTGTCCACCAGCGGGAAGCCGCGAACCCGAAAACTGCGGGATTGGTCCACGCCATCGGTGACTGAATGGATGATCTGGTAGGGCTCGAGATCCCGAAACATCCGCTGGTGCCGGCAGGGCTGATGCTCGTCATGCTCATCGCCGGCGAGATGGCAGCAGGGTTGTCCGACGAGGGTATCGCGATTCCTGGCGAACAGGGTTTCGTAGGCGTGATTGACCGCGATCACCCGCAGCGAGGCATCAATCACGCAAAAAGGCTGGTCGTGGGTTTCCAGCAGGGAATGCAGGGTGATCGTCGACGCCATTCGATCCATGTTGGGTAAGGGGCGACTCGCCGCCTGTTACGGCTGTCATGACAGAAGTGTCAGCCGTTTTTGACACTTCTGTCAGTGGATTGCCGTTAAGTATAGGCGCAAAGCCCGAAATGTCTGGAGATGGGGCTTATGGCATGCCCTTTGCTCCTTATTAGGCAACAGCGGTAAGCCGGCACACTGCCCCTACCGCGCAGGAAATTCAGTTGGTTGGCAAGCGTGGACGCGGCGACTGAAAGAACCAAAAGAAAAGGCGGGGCTCCGCTCCGCACAACTCCTTCCTCAAGGCCGTGCTTGCACGGCCTTCTTTATTCCGGCCGCTATGCAGTCTGCGCGTGAGCCCGTTCGGCCCGATGAACCGAGGGTACGGCGGGCCGTTATCTTTTCCAACGGACCCGCAGCATCGGTTCCTCGTTGGCATAGGAAAATTCCATCTCACCCTGGTAGGCACTGTGCAAGGCTTCGGCGACCCCGCGGGCTAGGTGGGGGTCCGTGAAGGTGATGTGCAGTTCTTCACCCGAGGTCTCCACATTCATTATCCGGTGCAGGGGATGCTCCCGGGCTTGGTGCTGCTCCACATGGCGGATCAGATTTATGATTTCCTCGTGGTGAGCGCGGGCGAATTCGCCGCTGACGCAGAGGTGACCGGCAGGTACCTTGTCCTGGATGCGCTGGCAGGCCGGGCACAAGGTGCTGCCGAAGGCTTCGGGGGCTGCGAGCCACTGCCAGCGGCCCTGGTGGAACACGGCTCCGCACTGGGCGCAGACCGACGGCTCCTGCGGCTTTAGCCGCGCTTTGTAGGTATCGTGCACGCGTTCCTTCAGTAATCGGTCGCGGCGTTCGTGCTCTGGCGGTTGGTTCGGGGGTGGCGGCGCTTTCATGTCGGCCTCCTCGGGGTCGTTGGGTCCGGATGCGGTGCATCGGAGCCTTGCGGGCCGTGGTGGGAGAATCTGGCCGCGGACGCAAGGCGATTGCTGCGCGTACCCCGTGCCGGGACGCCGTGAACTGTCCTGGCGAGCCCGCGCGGGATGGCGGAAGTTGACGAACGCGAATAGTCTCTGCCTGCCGCGGCGATGGCGGAATCCGTAGACCTGCTTAGACTTCAGGAACCTCGGGGCTTGGGCAAACGAGGGGATTCAAGCGGCTCGCGGCGTCATTGAAACGACGCGGAGACTTAGTTCTTTGGAATCAAACGAAGAAGAAATATGGTGCCGAGGAGAGGACTTGAACCTCCACGAGTCGCCTCACATGTACCTGAAACATGCGTGTCTACCAATTTCACCACCTCGGCAAGAGGTGCAGCGCTGAGCTGCTTGGGAAGTGCGCATTATGCGGATCTCGCCAGGTCGTGTCAACAATCTCCCGACAAAATTTACGGGGCGGTCCCGGCGCCCCGGCTCAGTGGTCATGACCCGCCCTCGGACTGCGTCTAAAGGTCGCGTCAAGGCGGAGTCAAGGCGGCGTCGATGGCAATGAAGCCACCCCGGTTGGGCATCTTGACCTGGGGCAGGGTGGCTGCGTTCATCTCGGCGCGCTCATCGATGATGCCGTTCAGGTTCAACAGATAGGCCGTCACCGCATACAGCTGATCGCTGCTGAGGGACCCAGGCGCATCCAGGGGCATGGAACGGCGGACGAAATCGAAGACGGTGGTGGCATAGGGCCAATAGGTGCCTATGGTCTTGTCCGGGCTGGGGCCGTCGAGCCGGCCACCGGCCAATTCCTCGGCGCTGCCGCCGGTTCCGGTCGCGCCGTGGCAGGAGGCACAGCGCTCGGCGTAGATGGCTTTGCCCTCTAAGGCGCTGCCCTTGCCATCGGGCAGTCCCTTGCCGTCCGGGAAAACGTTCAGGCGGCGCGCCGCAACTTCCGCCGCACTCGCGGGTATGCCCAGCCCTTCGGCGTTGGCATTGGACAGGGCCGCGATCAGGGCCACGGCGGTCGCTAGCCGATTCAGGAAAGGATCACGCGTACACATGGGTCAGCTCTCCTTCGGTGGATACGGACCAGCAGACGATGGCGTTGTAGTGGAAATACCCGTTTCGGCCGCGTTCGGCGATCAGCCGGCTGCGCTCGGGTTGCACGTAACCGGTCTCGTCGGTGGCACGGCTTTTCAACAGCGCCGGAGCCCCATCCCAGCGCCAGGGAATCCGGAAGCGGGTGAAACTACAGGGCAGCACCGGTTCCTGCAACTCGGCATCGGCCCAGCTGCGTCCCCCGTCGGCAGAGACCTCCACGCGTCGGATCTTGCCGCGCCCACTCCAGGCCAGGCCACTGATGGGATAGACCCCTCGCTCCCGCAGGCGGTGCCCCGGCGAGGGGTGCGTGATCAGGGATTTGGCCTCCATGACGAAGGTGAATTGGCGCGATTTACCGTTCGGTTGCAGTTCCGTGTACTTGGCGGTTTCGTTACGCGCCATGACCGGTTGATCGGCCACCTCCAGGTTGCGCAGCCACTTGACCTGGGTGACGCCTTCCCAGCCAGGCAACAGCAAGCGCATGGGGTAGCCGTTCTCGGGCCGCAGGTGCTCGCCATTCTGATAGACGGCAATCAGGGCGTCGTCCATGGCCTTGCGCAGGGGAATGCTCACGTTCATGGCCGCTGCGTCGGCGCCTTCGGCGATGATCCACAGGGCTTTCGGGTCGAGACCGGCTTCCTCCAGGAGCAGGCGAAGGGGCACGCCGGTCCATTCGCTGCAGGACACCAGCCCGTGCATGTTGCCCAGGGGCGCCTGCATGGGTTCCTCGTGCCAGCCGGCGTTGCTGTTGCCGCCACATTCGATGAAACAGGTGCGCGACACCATGGGATAGCGGTACAGCGCTTCGAGGGAGAAAAACAGCGGTGTTTTCACCAGGCCATGGATCAGCAGACGGTGCTGGTCGGGGTCGATTTGCGGTACGCCGTTATGATGGCGTTCGAAGTGCAGACCGGATGGCGTAATCGTTCCCGCCAGTTTCTGCAGGGGCGTCCAGGAGATGCCGTTGCCCGGCGCTCCGGGGTTGGCGGCGACCCAGCGGATCACGCCTTTTTCGTGCGAGGAGGGTTGTCCGTAGTTGGAGAAGGGGGCGCCCGGCGAGCGCATCCAGGCGGGACGCTCGATTTCACCTGCCAGCGCAGCCGCCGGGGCGACGGTGGCTGCCAGGCCGAATGCCGCACCCTGCCTGAGGAACAGGCGCCGATCCAGAAGTCCGCCGCCAGCCACCCTGTCCGCTTCCGCCAGCGCTGGAGCTTGTTGTTGTTCTGTCATGGGGTTCTCCTCTACGATGGACGGCCAGTTTAATCGCTTCGCCGGCAAACGCCCATGTCTTCGGTCCTGCCTGTCATTGGGGAATCCGAATCCGCGCGGACGCCGTGCCGCGGCGCTGTGCGGGCCCTGCGGGGGGCACGAAACCAAATGCCGTTGCCGCGGTCCATGAGTATGTTGAATCAATTCTGAAGGAGGCTCGAGCACATGGGCGAACTCGCCTCGTTGTTGCTGAGGCATCCCCTGCATGCGGTTTTTGCTGCCGGTGTGTTGGGCGCCTTGTCTCTGATTTTTCTACCTGCCGCCGTGCTCAGCGCTGCGGTTTTGGCCTTGGTGGCACTTCGTCACGGCACCCTGATCGCCGCCCTCATCTCGGCGGGCGCTCTGCTTGTGGTGGGGGTCGGGTGGTTGCTGGTCAACCTGCGGCCCGGCCTGGCCTTTCCCATCGTCGTCTCATTATGGGTGCCGGTGCTGGCGGGGGCCTGGGCGCTGCGGGCGTATCGCTCGCAGGGAATGGCTGTGCTTGCCGTGGGCTCCACCTGCCTGTTCTGGGTCCTCGCCATGCATGTGCTGACCGGCGACGTGGAAGCGTTCTGGAGAGATTGGCTGGAGCGCGCAGTTGCGGGGGTGCCGGGTGCGACCGTGCAGGGTTTCGAGCGCGACGGCACCCTGCCGTTGATGAATGGCCTGGTGGCCTTCGCCATGGGCGTAGGGGCTATGCTCAGCCTGCTGCTGGCGCGCTGGATGCAGTCGCTGGTGTATTATCCAGGGGGATTCGGGCAGGAGTTCCGCGCCTTGCGCCTGCCGGTCAGCGTGACCGTGCTGGTGGCCGTTGTGCTTTTTGCAGTCTCGGTCTTCAGCCTGGTTCTGATGTCGGACTTGTTCCTGGTCGCCTTGATGATGTATCTATTCGTGGGACTTGCGGTGATCCACGGCATCGTTGTCCAGCGCCGGCTGTCATGGCTGTGGGCTGCGCCGCCGTATGTGCTGATTGCCATGATGCCGCAGTATGCTGCCCTGGGGCTCGCCATGCTGGGTGCGGTGGACGGGTTCATGCGCTTCCGCACCCACGCAAGGCGCATGTGGTGAGCCAGCTTTCTGGATGGACCGTTTTTAGGCAATGATTCCCTATCGAGACACGATTCCCTGCGTCAATACGCCGTGGGTCACCTGGTCGCTCATGGTGGCGAATTTTGGCGCGTTCGTGTTTTCGCTGATGATTCCGGAGCAGGCCCAAACGCGGTTGTTCTACCTCTATGGCCTGGTGCCGGCGCGCTACGCCCATCCCGACTGGGCCGCCTGGGCCGGCTTGCCGGCCAACGACTACACGCCGTTCGTTTCCAGCATGTTCCTGCACGGAAGCTGGATGCATCTGGTGGCCAATATGTGGCTACTCTGGATCTTCGGCGACAATATCGAGGATCGGATGGGCGGCGTGCGCTACCTCGCTTTCTATCTGATCTGCGGGATCGTGGCCGGCTGGCTGCAGATTTATTTCAGCCCCGATGCCACCGTGCCGGCCATCGGTGCGTCCGGCGGTCTGGCGGGCATCATGGGCGCGTTTTTCTTTCTCTATCCCTATGCCCGCATCGTCATATGGGTCTTCTTCATGCCGCTATTCATCCAGGTGCCGGCCATCGCCTTCCTGGGCGTGTGGGTCATTATCCAACTCTATAAAGCCACGGGAGGTCTGACCGCGGGAGGTGGCTATGCCGACGTGGCGTGGTGGGGCCACTTGGGAGGCTTCGTCGCGGGCATGCTCCTGTACCGCCTGTTCCTGCGTGACGGACCGCCGCGCGATTCCGAGCCACCGGAGCAGTCACCTTGAGTTACCGTATCGACCCGGAAGAGCGCATCGGGCACGGCATGGACAAGGGACTGTTCCTGAGACTGCTGGGGGAGGTGATGCCTGCGGAGCAGCTCCTTTCAGAGCAGGAAGACCTGGCTCCCTTCGAGTGCGACGGACTCTCCGCCTACCGCACGCTGCCCTGGCTGGTGGCGCTTCCGGAAAGCATCGAGCAGGTGCGGGGCGTGCTGCGCCTGTGTCACCAACATGGCGTGCCGGTGGTGGCGCGCGGTGCCGGGACCGGACTGTCGGGGGGCGCCCTGCCGGTGGACAATGGCGTGTTGCTGAGCCTGGCCAAGTTCACCCGGATTCTGGAGATTGACCCTCTGAACCGCATCGCGCGGGTGGAGCCCGGCGTGCGTAACCTCGCCATCTCCGAAGCCGCGGCAATTCACGGCTTGTATTACGCGCCGGACCCGTCTTCGCAGATCGCCTGCACCATCGGCGGCAATGTGGCGGAGAACGCCGGCGGCGTGCACTGCCTCAAGTACGGCCTCACCGTGCACAATCTGCTGGGGATGAAGCTGCTGACCATGGAAGGGGAATTGCTGGAACTGGGCGGGGCCGCCCTGGACAGTCCGGGCTATGACCTGCTGGCCCTGCTGACGGGTTCCGAGGGGCTCCTCGGCATCATCATCGAAGCCACGGTGAAACTCCTGCCCAGGCCAGAGGTCGCCCGCGTGCTGCTGGCCGCGTTCGATTCCGTGGAGAAGGCCGGACATGCCGTGGCCTCCATAGTGGGCGGCGGACTGCTGCCCGCCGGCCTGGAAATGATGGACAGTCTTGCCATACAGGCGGCGGAGGCGTTCATCCAGGCGGGTTACCCGGTGGATGCCGCCGCCCTGGTCTTATGTGAGATGGATGGCGGCGAGCACCAGGTGGCGGCCGATCTGGCGCGCTCCCGGGAAATTCTGCTGGCTTGCGGCGCGCTGGAGGTTCGCGAGTCGCGCGACGAGGCGGAGCGGCGGCGCTTCTGGGCCGGCCGCAAGGCGGCATTTCCCGCCGTGGGGCGGCTCGCGCCCGATTACTATTGCATGGACGGCACCATCCCCAGGCGGCGGCTTGCCGAGGTGCTGGCCGGGATCGCGCGGCTATCCGCAGCATACGGGCTGGGCGTGGCGAATGTGTTCCACGCTGGCGACGGCAATCTGCACCCCCTCATCCTGTACGACGCCAACCGACCCGGAGAACTGGAACGGGCCGAGGAACTGGGCGGACGCATACTGGAGCTTTGCGTCGCCATGGGCGGCACCGTAACGGGCGAGCACGGCGTCGGCATCGAGAAGATCAATCAGATGTGCATCCAGTTCCGCGGTCCGGAGTTGGCCCAGTTCCACGCAGTCAAGTCGGCCTTCGATGTCAGCCGGCTGCTTAATCCAGGCAAGGCGGTCCCCAGCCTGCACCGCTGCGCCGAATTCGGCGCCATGCATGTCCACGGCGGTGCTTTGCCGCATCCGGAACTGGAACGTTTGTGAGTCAGGACTTGGCTAGCAGGCCTGGGGCGGGCGACAGGGAGCACGAATTGGTCCATCAGGTGCAATCGGCCCTTGACGGCAGATACAGCCTGGAGATCGTCGGTTCCGGCAGCAAGCGATTCTACGGGCGACGTGTGAAGGCGCAGCCGCTGGCGGTGGGAGCGCATTGCGGGATTGTGGAATATGAGCCCACGGAACTGGTGATCACCGCCCGCTGCGGCACGCCGCTCAAGGAAATCGAGGCGGAACTCGCCGCTCATAAGCAGATGCTGGCTTTCGAGCCACCCCATTTCGGCCCTGGCGCGACCCTGGGAGGTGCGGTCGCGTCGGGTCTATCTGGGCCTCGGCGGCCTTTTGCCGGCTCGCTGCGCGACTTCGTTCTGGGCGTCAAGCTGATCAACGGCAAGGCCGAGTCGCTGTCCTTTGGCGGCCGGGTCATGAAGAACGTGGCCGGGTTTGATATATCTCGGCTGATGGTCGGGGCCATGGGCACCCTCGGGGTGGTGCTGGAAGTTTCCCTCAAGGTGCTGCCACGGCCCGAGACGGAATGCAGCCTATGCTTCGAATCCGATGCAGCCTCCGCCCTGGAACGCATGAACCGTTGGGTGGGCGAGGGTCTGCCGATCTCCGCCGCGTGTCATGCCGATGGTCGCCTGTGGCTGAGGTTATCGGGCGCTGAATCCAGCCTGAGTGGCGCTTGTCGGCGCTTGGGCGGTGAGTTGATGGGTGATGGCGAGGTGTTCTGGAGGGATCTGCTTGAGCAGCGTCTGCCATTCTTCCAGGGGGCTGCGCCCCTGTGGCGGCTGTCCGTGAAGCCTTTGGCACCTTTGCCTGAACTGGCCGGCGAGTGGCTGCTGGATTGGGGCGGCGCTCAGCGCTGGTTGCGCAGCAGCGCCGCGCCGGATGAGGTGTTTGCCGCCGCGGCCCGTCTGGAAGGGCATGCCGCGTGCTTTCGCGGCGCCGCCGATGCGGTGTTCCAGCCGCTTCCCTCCGCCTTGCTCAAGCTGCATCAGCGCATCAAGCACGCCTTCGACCCTGAGGGTGTATTCAATGTGGGCCGACTATACCCGGCGTGGTGAGGCATGCAGACCCAGTTACTCGATTCCCTCCTTGAAACCGCGGAGGGCCGCGAAGCGGACGCCATCTTGCGCAGTTGCGTGCACTGCGGCTTTTGCACCGCCACCTGCCCGACCTATCAGTTGCTCGGTGATGAGCGGGATGGCCCCAGGGGGCGCATATACCTGATCAAGCAGGTCCTGGAGGGTTCACCCGCCGGCGCGGGAACCCAGATGCATCTGGACCGCTGCCTGACCTGCCGCTCCTGCGAGACCACCTGTCCTTCCGGCGTCCGCTACGGACGTCTCCTGGACATCGCCCGGCCGCTGGTGGATGCCCAGGTGGCCAGGCCCTGGCTGGAGCGCCTGCAGCGCCGCCTCCTGCGCTGGATGTTGCCATATCCTCAGCGTTTTACGCCCTTGGCCAGGCTGGGGCACATCCTCAGGCCGATCTTGCCTGCACCCTTGCGAAGTCAGGTTCCGCGCATCACGCCGGACTCGCCCTGGCCGCAAAAGACGCACGCTCGCAGGATGCTGGTGCTCGAAGGGTGCGTCCAGCCCGCCTTGGCACCCTCCATCAACGCGGCGACGGCTCGTGTGCTCGATCGTATGGGCATACATTTATTGACGGCGAAGGCTTCGGGCTGCTGCGGCGCCGTCAGCTATCACCTCAATGCCCATGAAGAGGGTCTGCAATTCATGCGGCGTAACATCGATGCCTGGGAGCCGTATCTCGACCAGGGCGTGGAAGCCATCGTTATCACCGCCAGCGGTTGCGGCTTGATGGTGAAGGAATATGCGGCCGCGCTTGCCCACGATCCAAAATACGCGCAGCGGGCGGCGCGCATCTCGGCCGCGGCCAGGGATCTGGTGGAGATCCTGGAACAAGAGGAGCTCGACGCCTGGCGAAGCGCTTCAGGGGCCCGCATTGCCTTCCAGTCGCCTTGCACCTTGCAGCACGGACAGCGGCTGGCGGGGCGGGTCGAGGCGGTCCTGTCCAGGCTGGGGTTTCACCTGTCCCCGGTCGCAGAGGCGCATCTGTGCTGCGGGTCTGCCGGCACCTATTCGATCCTGCAGCCGCAATTGTCCAGGCGACTTTTGAAAAACAAGCTGGAATCCCTGCAGGCGGGCGATCCTGAGGTCATCGTGACGGCCAACATCGGATGCCTGACGCATCTCCAGACGGCGGCCAAGGCGCCGGTCCGGCACTGGATCGAAGTGGTCGACCAGATGATGGCGGGCTGATCCGTCCGGCACAGGGGGGATTGACTAGTTTCCTATTCGTTGATAAACCATTTCTTCGCGACCCCATGGAAAAATACTGAGTGTCGAGTCTGCGGCCCTTTGAACCCGGAGGAGAATTGCGATGAAACGACTGTATTATCTGACCGAGAGCATTGATAGCGCCGAGGAAATTTCCAATGACCTGCATCAGGCAGGGATCACCGATTGGAATTTCCACGTCCTGAGCAAGGACGAGGCGGGGCTTTACAAGCGTCACCTTCATTCCGCTAACTATCTGCAAAAACTGGATATTGTGCGCAATGGCGAGCGCGGCGCGATGATCGGTTTCGCCCTGGCCATTCTGGTTACGTGGTACGTGGTGAGTGCCGAACCCTTCGGCAGTCAGTTGAATGGGATGGTCTATGCGGCCATCTTTGGCTTCATCACCCTGTTTGGTGCCTGGATGGGCGGGCTAGTTGGCCTGAGCCGCGAAAACCAGAAAATTGCCCTGTACCATGACGAAATCGAGTCGGGCAAGTTCTTGATCATGGTGGACGTCAAGGCCGAAGAAGAGGATAAGGTGCGGGAAGCCATGGCCAGGCGACATCCTGAAGCCCAGTTCAAGCGCGCCGGCTCCACGTTCATCAACCCCTTCAAGTTCGAGCATAGCCACGCCTGAAATCGGTTAATGAGGCCGGTACACCCGCGAGGAGGCTCAGCGCTTCATGGTATCGGCCGTGTTTGCAGGCGCGGATGGGGCCCCGGCTTGACTGGGGCCCTCGGTTTGATCGGTCCTGCGTGTTCGGATGAGACCGGGCCGGGGCGATTCTGATAGAATATCCCCATTACAACGAGCGGGATTTTTCTTCCCTTAATGTCAAAAAAGCTTTACATCGAAACCTTCGGGTGTCAGATGAACGAGTACGACTCCGCCAAAATGGGGGATGTGCTCAAAGCGGCCCAGGGTTTTGAGCTGACGCAGGACCCCGAGCAGGCCGATGTTCTGTTGCTGAATACCTGTTCCATACGTGAGAAAGCGCAGGAAAAGGTGTTTTCCGAATTGGGGCGCTGGCGCCCTCTCAAGGAAAAGCGCCCTCATGTGATGATTGGCGTCGGCGGTTGCGTGGCCAGCCAGGAGGGTGAGGCCTTGCGCAAGCGGGCGCCCTTCGTGGACGTGGTTTTCGGTCCCCAGACCCTGCATCGCCTGCCTGACTTGCTGGAGCGGGCGCGGTCCGGGTCGGGTGCCGTCGTCGATGTCTCATTCCCGGAAATCGAAAAGTTTGATGCCCTGCCGCAGCCCCGGGCCGAGGGGGTCAAGGCGTTCGTGTCGGTCATGGAGGGCTGCAGCAAGTACTGCACCTTCTGTGTCGTGCCCTACACCCGCGGCGAGGAAGTCAGCCGGCCGGTCGCGGACGTGGTGCGCGAGATCGAGGTGCTGGCCGCCCAGGGCGTGCGCGAGGTCAACCTGCTGGGGCAGAATGTGAATGCCTACCGCGGGGAGACCGAGGACGGCGACACGGCCGACTTCGCCCTGCTGCTTTACTACGTCTCCGCCATCGATGGCATCGACCGCATCCGCTACACCACCTCGCATCCGGTGGAATTTTCCGACAGTCTGATCGAGGCCTACGCCGAGTTGCCGAAGCTGGTGGATCATCTCCACCTGCCGGTACAGAGCGGCAGCGACCGCATCCTGGCTCTGATGAAGCGCGGCCACGGCCGCGCGGACTACATCGGCAGGATCACAAGGCTGCGTCAGGTTCGCCCCAACATCAGCCTTTCGTCGGACTTTATCGTCGGGTTTCCGGGCGAAACCGACGCGGACTTCGAGGCCACCATGGATCTTATCGATACCCTGGGGTTCGACCATTCCTTCAGCTTCATCTACAGCGCCCGTCCGGGAACGCCGGCGGCGGACATGCCCGATGACGTCAGCATTGATACCAAGCGGGCGCGGCTTGCCCGTCTGCAGGCACGCATCGGCGCCATGGCCGCCGAGATTTCCCGCGGCATGGTGGGCAGCGTGCAGAAAGTGCTGGTGGAAGGTGTCTCCCGGAAGGACTATGCGCAGATGAGCGGACGCACCGAGAACAACCGGGTAGTCAATTTCGAAGGCCACCCGCGGCTTGTCGGTTACTTCGCCGACGTACTCATTACCGAGGCCTTGCCTAATTCCCTGCGCGGGCGGCTGGTCGATGTGCCCGACGCGCCTGCCGAGCGCCCAGTATCCGCCGTAGCCGGCCGCTAACTTGCCCACCAGTCATCCTAACTGCCTGCAGTTCGTCCTGGAACCGGACGATAACGAGCGGCTCGCCAGCCTGTGCGGACAATTCGACGAGAACCTGCGCCAGATCGAACGGCGCCTGGGTGTCGAGATCAGCAACCGCGGCAACCACTTCCAGGTGCTGGGTTCAGGCAAACCGGCCCAGGCGGCCAGACATTTGCTGCAGGACCTGTTCGAGGCGACGGTGAGCGAGATCATTACGCCAGAACGGGTTCACCTGGCCCTGCAGGGGTCCAACGTGGCGGCCCTGGCTGAGGGGGAAACCGAATCCGACCAGGAGGCCGGGCTGATCCGCATCCGGCGCGGCCTTTTCAAGGCGCGCGGTCCCAACCAGCGCCGCTATTTGAAAAGCATCCAGCAGTTCGACATCAACTTCGGCGTCGGCCCGGCGGGCACGGGCAAGACCTACCTGGCCGTGGCCTGTGCCGTGGCGGCGCTGGAGCGCGAGGAAGTTCGGCGCCTCATCCTGGCGCGTCCTGCGGTGGAAGCCGGTGAGAAGCTGGGCTTCCTGCCGGGGGACATGGCGCAGAAGGTCGACCCTTACCTGCGGCCGCTGTACGACGCGCTGTATGAGATGTTGGGATTCGAGCGTGTCGCCAAGCTGATCGAGCGCAACGTCATCGAGGTGGCGCCCCTGGCTTTCATGCGCGGCCGCACCCTGAACGATTCCTTCATCATCCTTGACGAAGCGCAGAACACCACCACCGAGCAGATCAAGATGTTCCTGACCCGCGTGGGTTTCGGTTCCAAGGCGGTGATCACCGGCGACATCACCCAGATCGATCTGCCTCGCAACAAGGAGTCCGGGCTGCGCCACGTGCTGGCGGTGCTGCGCGAAGTGGAAGGCATCAGTTTCACCTTCTTTACCGCCCA
Source organism: Methyloterricola oryzae (assembly GCF_000934725.1). NCBI lineage: Bacteria > Pseudomonadati > Pseudomonadota > Gammaproteobacteria > Methylococcales > Methylococcaceae > Methyloterricola > Methyloterricola oryzae. The sequence continues at coordinate 13,875 of NZ_JYNS01000004.1, read as the reverse complement.
GGACGTGGTCCGCCATCCTCTGGTGCAACGTATCGTGACGGCCTATGAAGCCTACGAAAGGGCACAGATCGAGGCATGATCGAACTGGAGCTGCAGAACGTCAGCCAGGCCTTGGACGTCCCCGATGCCGCGAGCTTCGAGCGCTGGGCGGAAGCCGCCCTGCAGCGCGAGACGGCGGAGCTTGTGATCCGCGTGGTGGACGAGGACGAGAGCGCCGAACTCAACGGCCAATACCGGCATAAGACTGGCCCCACCAATGTGCTGAGTTTTCCCTTCGAATCCCCGCCCGGAGTCGACACCGCGATTCTCGGGGATCTGGTGATCTGCGCTCCGGTGGTGGCGCGCGAAGCACGGGAGCAGGGCAAGGCTCCGGTGGCTCACTGGGCGCATATGGTGGTGCACGGTGTGTTGCACCTGCAGGGCTACGATCACATCGATGATGCCGAGGCAATGACAATGGAGGCGGAAGAAGTCGCCATCATGAGACGGCTGGGCTTTGCCAATCCCTATGAGGATGAAACATGAGCGAGGAGCAGGCCGGCGAGCACCGGAGCTGGCTGGAGCGGCTTGGGCATTTCCTGGCTGGCGAACCGGAGGACCGCGAAGATTTGCTGGTCTTCCTGCGGGATGCGCAGAAGCGCCAGTTGCTGGACCCGGAAGCCCTGGCGATGATCGAAGGGGTGATCCAGTTCTCGGAACTGAGGGTCCGCGACATCATGATTCCCAGGGCGCAAATGGTGGTGGTGCCGCAGGACGCGGAATTGGAGACCATTTTCCCCCTGGTCATGGAATCCGCCCATTCGCGCTATCCGGTGATCGGCGAGGATCGGGCCGAGGTGGTGGGCATCCTGCTGGTCAAGGATCTTCTGGCCCAAGGGCTCAAGAACAAGGCCTTGCAGGTGCGGGACATCATGCGTGCCGCCCAGTTCGTGCCTGAGAGCAAACGGCTGAATGTGCTGCTGAAGGAATTCCGCTCCACGCGCAGCCACATGGCCATCGTGGTGGATGAGTACGGGGCTGCCGCCGGGTTGGTGACCATCGAGGACGTGCTGGAACAGATTGTCGGTGAGATCGAGGACGAACACGATTTCGGCGAGGAGGAGTTCATCTTTCGCAAGAGCCAGCACGAATTCACCCTCAAGGCCCTGACGCCCATCGAGGAATTCAACGAATATTTCGACGCGGAACTGGCCGATGACGAATTCGACACCATCGGCGGCTTGATCGTCCATCAGATGGGGCATCTGCCGCGCCGCGGCGAGCGTGTCGACATCGGCCGCTTTCGCTTTATCGTGATCCGCGCCGATGACCGCCGCGTGCACCTGCTCAAGTTGATCGTCGCAGAGGCCGGCGAAACCCTGCTCGCGAGTGACGAATAGCGGAGTAATCGGGCTGGGAGAACTGGCGGCGCTGGCCGGCGGTCTCCTGTTGCCTTTTGCGTTCGCCCCCTTCGAGACGCCCTATCTGGCCATACCATCCCTGGCCATGCTGTTCTTCGCATGGCTGCGGGCCACCCCGGGCCGCGCCTTCTGGCGTGGCTATTTGTTCGGCCTCGGGCAGTTCGGGGTAGGTGTTGGCTGGGTTTACATTAGCATTCACCGATTTGGAGGCGCCGATACGGCCGAGGCCTCGCTGCTCACCGCCCTGTTTGTCCTGTTTCTCGGCTTGTACCCTGCAGTGGCCGGCTATCTGGCGCAGCGCATCGCCGCGGGTGCCGATGCGACCGCGCGCCTGTTGTTGTATTTCCCAACAGTCTGGACCCTGGTGGAGTGGTTCCGCTCCTGGTTCCTGACAGGGTTTCCCTGGCTGAACCTTGGATCCAGCCAAGTCGACACACCCTTAGGGCAGGGGCTGGCGCCGCTGGTCGGCGCATACGGGATCACCTGGGCCGTAGCCCTGCTGGCGGGGTTGGCGCTGCTGACACTGATTGGGGACCCTCGCCTGCGCTTGAGGGCATTGGCCGGAGTAGCCGGGCTTTTCCTGGGCTGCGCATTGCTGGCCCGGGTCGACTGGGTGGAAGAGGCCGGGAAGCCCTTCAAGGCGACCTTGCTGCAGGGTAATGTGCCGCAGAATCTGAAGTGGCGACCGGAAGTGCTGGCCAGCACCCTGGACCTTTACAGCACCATGACCCGGGCAAACTGGGATTCCCATCTGGTGGTGTGGCCGGAAACGGCCGTTCCGGCCTTTCATCATGAGGTCAAGGACGGTCCCCTCGCGGCGCTGCAGCAGGAGTCCCGCGAAAACGGGACCGACGTGCTGGTCGGCGTGCCCGTCGTTGATCCCGCCAGCCAACGTTATTACAACGCCCTGGTTTCCCTCGGTGCTCAGCCCGGCATGTACTACAAACGGCACATGGTGCCCTTCGGCGAGTTCATACCCTTCCGGCCTTTGTTCGGGGCCATCGCCGACATGCTGCAGATTCCCCTCGCCGATTTCGCCCGGGGCACCGATGCGCAAAGTCCCCTGATGGCCGCGGGGTACGAGGTATCGACCTCGATCTGTTACGAGGACGCGTTCGGCCACGAGTCGCGCTTTGGCCTGCCCGCGGCGGGCTATCTCGTCAATGTCACCAACGACGCCTGGTTCGGGGATTCCTGGCAACCCCATCAGCATCTACAGATGGCGCGCATGCGCGCCCTGGAAACCGGGCGTTCCCTGCTGCGCGCCACCAATACGGGCATTACCGCCGCCATTTCTCCGCGCGGCTGGGTCATTGCCCAGGCACCGCAATTTACGCAAACGGCGCTGACCGTCGAGATTACGCCCATGCAAGGCGCCACGCCCTATGTGCGCTTTGGCGACTGGACGGTTGCCGGTGCCGCCGCGCTGGTGCTGTTGTCGGCCCGGCGCCGTGTGCTCGGCTTGTCCTGGCTGAAACGAGTGCCTGAACAGATATCTTAGATGTCAAGTCATGGCCGTGGGAAATTGCGGCTGCGGGTTAGACAATTTAGGAATCAAATTTTGTCTATTGCATCGATTCGGTTATCATCCTTGCCCAAGGCTTGGATCAAGCACAGAATTTGGAGGTAATGGATGCAAACGAGACGATGGATGGCCCATTCCGTCATTTCGGTCTGCCTGGCTTCGGCGAGTGCCGTAGCCCATGCCAAACCAACGGCGCCGCGGGGTGGCGCGGGAAAGCAGGTGGGACTGGCGTCGTACTACAGTGACCGCTTCCATGGACGCCGCACCGCTAACGGCGAGCGTTACGACAAGAATCAATTGACCGCCGACCATCCGCACCTGCCGTTCGGGACAGTGGTGCGGGTCGTGAACCTGAGCAATCAGCGCAGCGTCGAAGTGCGTGTGAATGACCGGACGCGCCTGCCGAAAGGGCGTATTCTGGATCTGTCCAAGCGCGCGGCGCGCGAGTTGGGGATGGTGAACCGGGGGGTTGCGCGGATCGCCCTGGAGGTGTTATCAAGCAAGGGAGACTCGTGACAACGGGTGAGCTGAGCTCTCAGTCACCATAACCTAGGGTGCGCGAACCCACCACGCGGCTTCCCTCGAAAAGCAGGGTTTCCATGAATCGGTTCGGGCCAAAGTTGTAAGTCCATTCCTCCACGTTCACGGGAATCCAGCGCTCCTGCTCCAGTCCCGGGTTGCGTAGGCGCACTGCCCGGTACTCCACCCGGGTTTCCTTGAAGTAGGGTTCTCCGCACTTACGATAGACGTCCAACATGTGGTCTCCCTCCACGATGAGGGCCTGGCCGCAGCGCATCGCCATGGCCGACTGGGTCGTGCTCAAAAGGAGCAGTGCTGTCCCTAGGAAAAATCGCATTTTCATCAGCATACGTCCTTAAACTTGAGGTTGGATGGGAGCGGGTTATTCTTGACCAGCAAGCTTGGTATAACGATAATCCAGCACGTTAATCCTAAGAGACTCACGCCATGACTACGACCCAGGACCCGATCATCTTTACTGACAGCGCGGCCGCCAAGGTGAGCGAACTTATCGCTGAAGAGGGTAATGCCGAGCTCAAGTTGCGTGTCTATGTGCAAGGGGGCGGTTGTTCAGGTTTCCAGTACGGCTTTACCTTCGATGAGGTCGTGAACGAGGATGACACCCTGGTGGAGAAAAATGGCGTCACCGTTCTGATTGACTCCATGAGCATACAGTATCTCACCGGTGCCGAGATAGACTACAAGGACGATCTTTCCGGCTCGCAATTCGTCATCCGTAACCCCAACGCCACCACGACCTGCGGCTGCGGGTCCTCCTTCTCCGCCTAGTTCGGGGTCGTTTGAGGGGCGCCGCCCGACGGGCGAGCGCAGCGCGGGGCTTTTGCGCCAGAATCATTTAAAATCCCCGCCTTTACCCCCTTCTCACGAAAGCCGAGTAGTTGTGATGTCCACAGATGAGTCGTTGGCGCTGATCAAGCGCGGCGCAGAAGAATTGCTGCGCGAAGAGGAATTGCAAAAAAAGTTGGAGGAAGGCCGTCCCTTGCGGATCAAGGCTGGCTTCGATCCGACCGCGCCGGACCTGCATCTGGGACATACGGTGCTGCTCAACAAGCTGAAGCAGTTCCAGGACCTGGGCCATGAAGCCATGTTCCTGATTGGCGATTTCACCGGCATGATCGGTGATCCAACGGGCAAAAACGCAACCCGCAAGCCTCTGAGCCGGGACGAGGTGATTGAAAATGCCCGGACCTACGAGTCGCAGATCTTCAAGATACTGGACCCGGAAAAGACCCTGGTCATGTTCAATTCCAGCTGGATGAACGCCATGAGTCCGGCGGAACTGATCCAGCTGGCCGCGAAGCACACCGTTGCCCGCATGCTGGAGCGCGAGGACTTCAATAACCGCTACAGGACCGGGCAGCCCATCGCGATCCACGAATTTCTCTACCCGCTGATCCAGGGCTACGACTCTGTCGCCATGAAAGCCGATGTGGAACTGGGCGGTACCGACCAGAAGTTCAATCTGCTGGTGGGGCGTCAGTTGCAGGAGGCTTTCGGCCAGAAGCCGCAGGTGGTGCTGACCATGCCGATCCTGGAAGGCCTGGACGGGGTGCAGAAGATGTCCAAATCCTTGGGCAACTACATCGGCATCGCCGAGCCTGCCGAGGAGATGTTCGGCAAGCTCATGTCGATTTCCGACGAACTGATGTGGCGCTATTTCGAACTCTTGAGCTTTGTGCCCTGGAAGGAAATAGAGGGCTGGAGGGAAGCCTGCGCAGAGGGCGCCAATCCTCGAGACTGCAAGGTTCGATTGGGCCTGGAGATTGTGGAGCGTTTTCACGGTGCAGCGGCCGCCCGCGCCGCCGTGGACAGCTTCGAAGCGCGCTTCAAGCAGGGCCTGATTCCGGAGGATCTGGAGGAGCAGACCCGCCAAGTGCCCGAAGGCGGGTATCCTATCGCCAGCCTCCTTAAAGATCTCGGATTGACCTCGAGCACCTCCGAGTCAAACCGCATGATTCAGCAGGGAGCGGTGCGCATTGATGGCGAAAAGGTGTCTGACAACAAGCTCGTGCTGCTGCCCGGTGGGCCCCACATCATCCAGGTGGGCAAGCGCAAGTTGGCCAAGGTGTTGCTCGCCGCGTGAGCCTCAGTCCCTGATGACTGGCCCCGGTCAGGATGTGGCCGGGGCGATTTCCTCGAGAATCTCGCCGTCTTTCACCGCCTTCCAGGACCACGATCCATCCGGCCTGATTTCCAGCACGGATTCGTAGTTCTCCAGGCGATCGTCCGTGTCGCGGCGGCCGTGACGGTCGCGGCCGAGCGACAGGTAGGTGATGTCGTGTTTGCGCAGCATGCGCAGCATCTGCGTCACGTCTTCCGGATTCAGCGCAGTACTGATGCGGTCGAGGAAGGCAAAGTGCGGCCGGGCCAGCAGCAGGCGTGAGAAGGCCAGCATCTGTTGCTCGCCTAGTGACAGCAGTTCGTCCCAGTCCTGCTCCTCATCCAGTCCGCCGGAGCGCTGCACCAGAGGCATCAGGTCCATGTCGCGCAGTATCTCCAGCAACCGGTCGTCGCCCACTTCGGTTTCGGTCCCGGTGCGCACCAGGAGTTCGCGTAGTGTGCCTGGCGGCATGTAGGGCCGTTCGGGGAGGAAAAAGATCTGCTTGAACTCGGGGCGCACGATGCGGCCATGGCCATGCTCCCAGATGCCGGCCGTGGCGCGGAACAGGGCGACCTTGGCGGCGTCGTTGCAGCCCAGGATCAGGAGGCGGGTGCCTTTGGGAATGGAAACGCACAGATCGTTCAACAGAATCTGGCCCGACTGCGGCGAGATCAAGGTCAGGTTCTGGAATGCCAGAATACCTTCCTCCTCGCGCACCGAGATGATGGAATCGTCCTTGGCGGATTCACTCTGCGCTGGTTTCGCTGACTCATCCGGGGCAGGCCCGTCGCCATCCTGCAGGGCTTCGCCCAGGGAACCCACGCGTGCAATGACGGCGGCGAATGCCGAAATCGACTGGAAATTCGTAACAATCAAGGAGAACGCGCCGAGCAGTTGCGCGAAAGCCATGGCGGCCTGGGTGATCACGCCGAACTCCACCTCGCCCCGGATGAACAAGGGCGCGACGATGAGTGCCGGGATGATCTGGATCAGGTAGTTGTAGCCGGTGGTGAAAAAACCCAGGTTGCGGTTCACCGCAATGATGTTGCGGAAATTACTGATCAAGGCATCGAGATGGTTGAACAGCCGTACCTTGAGTCGCCTTTCGCGGTGCAGCAGCGCGACGGACTCAGCGTTTTCGCGCACATGGATCAGGTCTGCGCGAAAATTGGCTTCCTTGTCCAACTGGCTATAGTTCAAGCCCACCAGAGGCCGGCCCAGGCGCACCGTGAGATAGGATCCGCCCGCGGCGTACAGCACGGCCACCATGAACAGCAATGGGCTGATGCTCCAAAGCACCCCGGAAAAAGCTACCACGGTGAAGGTGCCATTGAGGAACATCAGGGTAAAGGAGAGGGTCGTGACGGTGAATGCCTTGATGTCATCGGCGATGCGCTGGTCGGGGTTGGCGATTTCCCCGCTGGAGTCCAGCCGGTAATAGGTACGGTGATCCAGGTACAGGGTGACCATGCGAGCCGTAAGCCATTCGCGCCAGAGCAATCCGAGCCGCTCCTCGCAAAACCGAAATAGCACGGCGGTGATGGTGGTGAGCGCGAACACACCCACGTAGATCATCGCCCAGCCAATGAAACCGCCCATGTCGCGGTTCTCGATGGAGGTAATGAAATCACGCCCCACATAACTGTTGACCACGTTGAGGCCATTGATGCCCACCATGCCCAACAGCAGCAGAAAGAACAGGGTTTTGGCTTTTCCGCCTACGGGTGAGGCGATGAAGGCCTTGACGCCGCCCAGCAACCGGTCCACGGTGAGGCGGTCGAGAGGAACATGCGGAAGGCTATCTGGCTTCATTGTCGTACCTTTTTTGTTATTTTAATCCGCTAGGGCAGGCGCACAGTGAGTCGGGTTACCCTCTGTATCGGCAGCGATGTACATCTTATTGGTAAAATTACTGAGGCTCAAATATAGGACGGTTCGCCGCGTTTCGCTCGGGTACGACCGCACAGTCCGCGACTGGGCACTGTGGGCAACTCGATGCTCAGTTGGGGGGAGTCAGACTTTGGGCGGCGGGTTTTCGCGTTTGGCTCTGGATTCTCGGAAAACGCCCAGGCCCCAGATTCCCCAGGAGGCTGTCTTCAGCATCAGCAAGGGCAGCGCCACGGTCTGCAGGCCCCAGACAACAATCGCCATCGCGCTTGCCCCGGAAATGCCCCACGCTATAATCCCCATGGGGCCGCCTATGGCCACGCGCAACCATCTGCCGAGTTTTTCTTTTATTTTTGCCATGTGGCAGACCAAGCCAAGGGTTAAGCAAAGTAACCTGGTACCGGGTCGGCCACTACATCTGGCGGGCGAAGCCCCGCCCGGGGCTTGGGTGGAGAGACTCGGTGAGTGGAGCTGTGACCCTGCGGCTGCGCATAGCGCAAGCGCCTCTCCGCCTCGATAGTGCGCGATCGTAACAATTCCGTCATGCCGACGCAAACGCGCCGCAGATCTCTCAGTAATTGACGCTATCCGCCATACTCCACCCATTCCCTCAGTATCGGAGACCCGGATGACCACGCCGCTTCAAGATAGGCATGTATCTCTTGCTCATGGCAATGGCGGGCGCCTCATGCGCGAGCTGATCGAGCACGTGTTTCAGCGCCACCTGGGCAACGATGTGCTGGACACTGCCGCGGACGCTTCCTGTTTGCCCGCGACTGAACTGTCCGGTGACTGGATGGTCACGACCGACGGTTTCACGGTCGATCCCCTGGAGTTTCCGGGCGGTGACATCGGCAGCCTGTGCATACACGGAACCGTCAATGACCTCGCGGTCTCTGGAGCGACCCCGGTGTATCTCACGCTGAACGCCTTTATCGAGGAAGGTGTACCGATGGACCTTCTGATCCGGGTCGTTGCCAGCATGGCGTGCGCGTGTCAGGAATGCGATGTGCGCATCGTGGCGGGTGACACCAAGGTTCTGCGCAGAGGGCAGGGTGGAGGCATCTATTTTGCGACGACCGGGATTGGCATCCGGCCGCCGGGACTGAACCTGGGGCTGGACTCGCTCCGGGAGGGCGATGAGCTGGTGGTCAGCGGAGCCGTAGGCGATCACGGCACGGCAGTGCTGCTGGCACGCGAGCAGTTCGGCCTTTCGGGGGACCTGATTTCCGACGCCGCCAGCGTGCTTCCCATCACCCGGATCCTTTGCGGCCTCCCCGGCTTGAAGTTCATGCGTGATCCCACGCGTGGGGGGCTGGCGACCGTGTCCCACGATATCGCCAAAGCTACCGGCCATACGGTTCGCCTGCAGGAAGCGATGATTCCGGTCCGCGACCCGGTGCGTTCCGTTTGCGAGATTCTGGGGTACGATCCGCTCTACCTGGCGAGTGAAGGCCAGGTGTTGGCCGCCTTTGCCCCGGGCGAAGGGTCAAAGGCGGTGCAAGCCCTGCATGCGGCCGGCTACATGGAGGCCGCGCAAATCGGGCGTGTGGAGGGTGAGAAGGCGCTGGTGGTGCTCGAGACGCCAATCGGCGGGGAGCGGGTCCTCAACGAACTGGAAAACGACCCCTTACCCCGCATCTGCTGAATCGGAGCGAGATGCTACCACGGCGGGATTATTGCTCGCCGGCGTGCTGCTCGATAGCGATACCCATGCAGCCCATGATGTGATCGGTGACACCGACTGCTGCTTCTCGAGCCTGTATGACGGAACCGAACAAATCCTTGTACTCATTGGTCGCGTTTTCCGCATCGGTAGGCGATTTGACCGCCACGAACTTGGCGTAGGCCTCGTAATATTTGGCACGCTTTGGATCGCCCGGGAAGCCTGGCAGGCTATCGGTAATCGCCTTGACGACGCAATCTGCCACTTCTGCTGGTTCGATCTTGTAGTCCTTCAGATCGGAGTCGTCTTTCAGCTTGGCTACCAGCGCCTCTTTCAGGCTGACCTGCTCGGGGCCGCCGCTGCAGGCACCCAGTAGCGTGGAGGTCAGCACGGCAATAATGATCTTCTTCATCGGATTCGAAACCACGTCAATCAGAATTCAAAAGCGCTATTATGCGGCTGATGCCGGCCCGCTGGCCAGAGATTGTGCCTTCAAGCAATGGATGATGTTGTTGCACTACAAGTTTTTCCCATCAGGTCGATAGCCTAATCGGAGCTGAGTTCGAACAGTTCCTGAGAGGTTGTTATGTTGACCAGCGCCATCGGGCAATACGGTTTGACCGCCGTGACGCGGGGGTTCAACCATGTGGATCAGGCAGCCGAAAAGATTGCCAAAGCGTCGATGGGAGTGGCGGTGGAAGGGAAACCGCTGGATCTGATCAAGCCGATTGTGGAATTGAAGGCCGCAGATCTTGAGACTCAGGCAGCCATCAAACTGCTCGACGTGGAGAACGAGACGCTTGGCACCTTGCTGAACGTCACTGCCTGAACGTTGAAACCGAGTGAGCCCACGCCGTTACGGCGTGGGCATCTTTTTTCGGACTTCCGCCAGCCGGGCTAGGGCCCGTGCAGCATCAGGCCACGGCATCAACGTACGGCCGCGCCACTCATCGGCGCTTTCCTTTCGCCTCTTTGGCAGCACCGGGCTTCGCCGTTTCATCCGAGAGTGTCGTCAGTTCGGCAGGTGGCACGAATCGGGCGCAGATCGTTTCAGGCAGGATGAATTCGCGCTCGCTGAAAAGTAGCTGCAGTTTTTCCGCGGCTCCTTCACTTTCCTGCAGGCGCTGCTGCAGGTCCTTGTCCGCATCCGTAACGGCCAGCGGCGCTTCCGCAGTCGGCTTGCCGGATGCCTGGAATGCTTTCTGTGTCTGATTTTGCGCCGACTTGATGAATGCCGTGGCTTCTTTTGGGCTGAACATGGCGGTCAGGTGTGCGTGGCACAGGTTTTCTTGGGTCCAGGCCTGGATTGTCAGGTTCAGCCCGTCGAAGGTGTCGTAACGCAGCGAATTGGCAGTGGCGGTGGCTTGCGTTGCGGGTACCACATCGATGAGGGTCAATCCGGACAAGGCCGTAGGCAACGCCCCGAGTGCGCCTGCCTCCAGCGCTTTGGACTGACGCTTCTCGCTCAGACGGAAAGCGGCGTCTTCAGGGCTGCTTCGTGACAGTCGCGAGGGCTTGACGCCAGTGCGGTCCACAGTGACGGCGGCGACGCGCTCGGGGGCGACGTCGAGGAGATTGTGGTCCAGCCAGAAAACCGGGTCGAGATTGATCTGCAGGTTGCCTTTGGCCAGCCAGGCCTTGCGATCCTCGGCACGTCGCACGAAGGTACCTTCGGTGGTGGCGTTACCGATGATCAGGCGAACGGGCGTGGAAAGGCCGGTCAGGACCAACTTGATCCCCTTGGCCTGCGCATTTTTGACGTCCTCGACACCAAGTTCTGCGTAGCGTTGCTCGACAGCGGTTTTCGCTTCCAGCAGGCGTGCGTCGGCCAGCTTGCGTAACAGGCCATTGATCGCGGCTGAATCGGCCGGGTAGCCTCCTTTCTGCGTCACTGTCCAGCCACCCGTGTCCCGCTTCAGGTTCAATACATCTTTTTCGCCGGCGGCGGTTACGGTGAGGCTGCGCACCTCGCTCAGGTGCTCGCGCAATTCTGGCAGTGCGAAACCGCGGCCGGTTTCTGCGACGTTGCGGGAAACTTGCGAAATGGTCATATAGGCCATGCCCGCCAGTATGGCGACACCAACCCCCAGTACCAATTTCGAACTGACATCACTCATGGGATGACTCCGGCTTCTTATGGTTTGCGGCAGTTTATCATTCTCGCCGGTCCCTGCCCCAGCGATAAGGCATGCTGGCACAAGACCAAAGCTCGATTCCTGGGGTTGGTTCGGCCGGAGTTTCAGTGTCCCGCCGCACAAGGCGCTCGTGACCGGTGCACTCCAAGCCGGTGCCGCCCGTTCGGTCGGACGACCCCTTGAAATCCTCCAGCGGCGTCCCTAGATACGGCGGGACGCTGAGTGCAGCGTGCAGGTTTATGTTTTTGCATATGTTCTTATTAAAGCGAGGTGAGTAAGACATGAATATCCGTCCCCTGTATGACCGCGTCGTCGTAAAGCGCTGGGAGGAGGAAAAAACTTCTCCGGGCGGGATCGTGATCCCGGACACTGCGAAGGAGAAACCCATCAAGGCGGAAGTCATTGCCGTGGGTAATGGCAAACTGCTGGACGATGGCGAACTGCGTCCCTTGTCGGTGAAGTCGGGTGACAAAGTCCTGATCGGGAAGTACTCAGGCACCGAGGTCAAGCTCGACGGTGTCGAGTACGTCATTCTGCGTGAAGATGACATCATGGGCGTTTTGGACGCCTGAGGCCTGCGAAAAGAATCACCGTATTGGATATGTGGAGGTAATCAGACATGGCTGCTAAAGAAGTCCGCTTTTCAGATGATGCCCGTCACCGCATGCTCGCCGGGGTGAACATCCTTGCCGACGCGGTCAAGCAAACCTTGGGTCCCAAGGGCCGCAACGTGGTCCTGGAAAAGAGCTTCGGTGCGCCCACCGTGACCAAGGACGGCGTTTCCGTGGCCAAGGAAGTGGAACTGAAAGACAAATTCGAGAACATGGGTGCGCAGATGGTGAAAGAGGTCGCCTCCAAGACCTCCGATGTGGCCGGCGACGGCACCACCACCGCCACCGTGCTGGCTCAGGCCATCGTCCGCGAAGGCCTAAAGTCGGTTTCGGCAGGTGCCAATCCCATGGACATCAAGCGCGGTATCGACCAGGCGGTTTCCGCTGCGGTCGAGGAATTGAAAAAACTTTCCAAGCCCTGCGCAGGCAGCAGGTCCATTGCCCAGGTGGGAACCATCTCCGCCAACGCCGACGAGTCCATAGGTCAGATTATCGCCGATGCCATGGACAAGGTGGGCAAGGAAGGCGTGATCACGGTGGAGGAGGGGTCTGGCCTGCAGAACGAACTGGATGTAGTCGAGGGCATGCAGTTCGACCGCGGCTATTTGTCGCCGTACTTCATCAACAACCAGGAGACCATGAGTGTCGAACTGGATGCACCCTACATCCTGCTGCACGACAAGAAGATCCCCAATATTCGGGATCTGATTCCGCTGCTGGAAAAGGTGTCCAAATCCGGAAAATCCCTGCTGATCGTCGCTGAAGACGTGGAAGGCGAGGCCCTGGCTACCCTGGTGGTCAACAACATGCGCGGCATCCTCAAGGTCTGCGCGGTCAAGGCGCCTGGGTTCGGTGACCGCCGTAAGGCCATGCTGGAGGACATAGCCATCCTTACCGGCGGCAAAGTCATTTCCGAAGAAGTGGGCCTGAGCCTCGAGAAGCTCGATCTGGCCGATTTGGGCAGCGCCAAGAAAGTGCAGATCGGCAAGGAAGATACCACCATCGTCGATGGCAGCGGCGATCACGCTGCCATCAAGGCGCGCGTCGAGCTGATTCGCCGGCAGATCGAGGACTCGACTTCGGATTATGACCGCGAAAAGCTGCAGGAGCGTGTCGCCAAATTGGCCGGCGGCGTGGCTGTTATCAAGGTCGGAGCCGCCACCGAAGTGGAAATGAAGGAGAAGAAGGCTCGGGTCGAGGATGCGCTGCATGCAACCCGCGCCGCGGTGGAAGAAGGCATCGTCCCGGGCGGTGGCGTAGCCTTGCTGAGGACCTTGACTGCGCTCAAAGGTCTGCAGGGCAAGAACCACGACCAGAGCGTCGGGATCGGGATTCTGCGCCGCGCCATCGAAGAACCGTTGCGCCAGATCGTTGCCAACGCCGGCGAAGAAGCATCCGTGGTGCTGGCGAAAGTGCTGGAGGGTTCCGGTACCTTCGGTTACAACGCGGCCACGGGTGAATACGGCGACATGATCGCCATGGGCATTTTGGATCCCACCAAGGTGACCCGCTCCGCGCTGCAGAATGCCGCGTCCATCGCCGGCCTGATGCTAACCACGGAGGCCATGGTGGCTGAACTTCCCAAGAAGGAAAAAGCGTCCCTTCCGACAGGCGGCATGGACGACTATTGATCTTCCCTTTTCCCTTGCCCCATCAAGCCCCGCCATGTGCGGGGCATTTTTTAGGAGCCCGGAAGGGTGCTCGCAGCGGTTGCTTGCGATTCATTCTGGTTGCGAGGCAATGCGGATGCAATGTAAGCGCGTGGCGATCCCATGTTGACGCAATCCGGAATCGGATCGCGCTTGGAGGAACTAAGCGGGAGCGGTTTCAAGCTGCCAGCGATGCGGCAGAAGTTCATGAATCCGATGGGCGGGTTGCGTCGGAAGTCGCGTGAGCACGTCTTTCAAATAGACGTAGGGGTCGTGACCATTGAGTTTCGCCGACTGGATCAGGCTCATGATGGCAGCCGCGCGCTGACCGGCACGCAGACTTCCGGCGAATAGCCAATTG